>NZ_JAALDX010000064.1 GCF_014145095.1 Dietzia sp. SLG310A2-38A2
GGCGTTCCTGGTGGGGTGCAGCTCGATGATCGCCGCGGCCGCCGATCCGGTGACCAGTCCGACGCCCAGACCCTGCACCACCCGCGCGGCGATCAGCCAGGCCACCGAGGGCGCCGCGGCGAGCGCGGCCATGCTCAGCACCAGCAGCACCAGGCCGGTGATCACCACCGGCCGGCGGCCGATCGCGTCGGAGAGACGCCCCAACATCAGTAGTGGGACCAGGACCGCCAGCGCGTACACCGCGTAGACGACCGTGATCATGGCGCCGCTGGTCCCCCAGGCCTCCTGGTAGTCCACGTACAGGGGGGAGGGTGTCGCACTCGACATGAGTGCCGCCGTCACGACGAGCGCCATCAGGACGAACGGTGTCCACGAGCGGGGTGTGCTGTCCACGGGCGGTCCTGGGGTCGGTCCACCACGGCCCGATACCCAACGGGCGGGAAGGGGGAGGCGGGAGGGGGAGGAGTGGAGCCTAGGGGATTCGAACCCCTGACATCTGCCTTGCAAAGGCAGCGCTCTACCAACTGAGCTAAGGCCCCGTTCCACAAAGCGTGAACGCCGGACCGCGGCTAGCGATCCGGCGTCTGCCATGCGGGGGTGGGCCTAGGAGGACTTGAACCTCCGACCTCCAAATTATCAGTTTGGCGCTCTAACCACCTGAGCTATAGGCCCTCGTACCGAAGCGTTAATCTACCCGACGCCCTCGCCGGCGCCCAAATCGGGGAGTGCCGCGGGATCGAAGGGACCGTCTGACGAGCACCTCAGTTCCGGCGATCGCTCAGCGTCACCTGCACGCCGCCACCGGTCAGCCCGGCGGCGAGGTTGTAGATGAACACCGCGAGGGTCGTCAGGATGGCGAGCAGCAGGACGTTGAGCAGTCCCACGCCGCCGCTGTAGAGGAAGATCGTCGACGGGCCGATCGCGGCCGCCGACTCGTCACCCGCGACCCCGGAGAGCAACCCCCCGAGCCGGTCCCACACCCCCATGCCGGAGAGCAGGAGGTAGGTGACACCGATCGCGACCATCCACACCAGGTACAGAGCGAACATCAGTCCGAGCACGGTGGTGAACGCCGACCAGGGGTCGATGCGTCGCAGCACCAGCACCGACTCCATCGGTCCTCGTCGTTCCGTCGGCGGCACCATGGGGGCCGCGCGACCGGCCGCGCCACCCGAGTGGGCGGTCGCGACTCCGCCGGGAAGCCCCTCCGCGCGGTGCTGGGTCGCCGTGGGGAACGACGCGGTCGCGTTCCCGTCGTCAGGGGTGGTCTCCCCGACGGGGGACTCCGCCCCCGTCGGGGAGCTGGCCGACCCGCCGAAGCCCGGCGCAGGGGTGGAACCCTTGGGTGCCGGGCCGCTGTCGGGTCCGTCGGTCGGCTCGGTCATCGCCTTCTACTCCTTGTCGGACCCGGCCTCGAGCCGGTCCTCGTCGTCGGGCTCGTCGGCGTTGCGGGCGATCGCCAACAGCGAGTCACCCTCGGCGAGGTTCATCAGGCGCACGCCCTTGGTCTGCCGGCCCGCCTTGCGCACCTGCTTGGCGAACGTGCGGATCACGCCGCCGCTGGACGTGATGGCGTAGAGCTCGTCCTGCAACTCCACGATCGTCGCACCGACCAGCTTGCCGCGCTTGGGATCGAACATGAGCGTGAGCACGCCCTTGCCGCCGCGGCCCTGGGCCGTGTACTCGGCCAGCGCGGTGCGCTTGGAGTACCCACGCTCGGTGGCCACCAGCAGGAAGAGCTGGTTCTCGTCCATCTCGGAGCGGACCACCGACATGCTCAGCAACGCGTCGCCGTCGTTGAACCGCATCCCCATCACACCGGACGTCGCACGGCCCATCGGGCGGAGTGTGTCGTCGTTGGCGTGGAAGCGGATCGACTGACCCTTCTCGGAGACCAGCAGGAGGTCGTCCTCGGGGCCGGCGAGCGCGGCGCCGACGAGCTCGTCGCCGTCGCGGAGGTTGACGGCGATGAGGCCGCCGGAGCGCGGGGAGTCGTAGTCCTCGAGCTTGGACTTCTTGACCAGGCCGTTGCTGGTGGCCAGGACCAGGTACGGGGCGTCCTGGTAGCCCTTGATCCGGATGACCCCGGCGATCCGCTCCTCCGGCTGGAACGCGAGGAGGTTGGCCACGTGCTGGCCCCGCGCGGTCCGGCTGGCCTCGGGCAACTCGTAGGCCTTGACGCGGTAGACCCGGCCCTTGGTGGTGAAGAACAGCAGCCAGTCGTGCGTGGAGGAGACGAAGAAGTGCCGGACGATGTCGTCCTGCTTGAGCTCCGCGCCGCGCACACCCTTGCCGCCGCGCTTCTGGGCGCGGTAGAGATCCGTGCGGGTCCGCTTGGCGTAGCCGGTCTCCGTGATGGTGACGACGACGTCCTCGCGGGCGATCAGGTCCTCGTCGGTGACGTCACCGTCGGCCGGGATGATCACGGTGCGCCGGTCGTCGCCGTACTTCTCGACGATCTCACGGAGTTCGTCGGAGACGATCGCCCGCTGCCGCTCGGGCCGGGCGAGGATGTCCTTGTAGTCGGCGATCTCGAGCTCGATCGAGGCGAGCTGATCGACGATCTTCTGCCTCTCCAGGGCCGCGAGGCGGCGGAGTTGCATGTCGAGGATGGCCTGGGCCTGGTCGTCGTCGATGTCGAGGAGGTCCTTGAGACCCTCGCGGGCGACGTCGACGGTCTGCGACCGACGGATGAGCGCGATGACCTCGTCGAGCGCGTCGAGCGCCTTGACCAGCCCGCGCAGGATGTGGGCCCGCCGCTCGGCCTCGTCCAGCAGGTACTGGGTGCGCCGGACGATGACCTCGATCTGATGCGTGACGTACAGCCGCACCAGCTGGTGGATCGGGAGCGTGCGGGGCACACCGTCGACGATCGACAGCATGTTGGCGCCGAACGACGTCTGCAGCTGCGAGTGCTTGTAGAGGTTGTTGAGGACCACCTTGGCCACGGCGTCACGCTTGAGCGTGATGACGATCCGCAGACCCACTCGGTCGGACGACTCGTCGTCGATCTTGGAAATGCCGGCGATCTTGCCGTCGCGCAACTGCTCGGCGATCGACAGGATCATGTTGTCCGGGTTGACCTCGTAGGGCAGCTCGGTGATCACGATGACGGTGCGGTTGCCGTCCTCCTCGATGGAGGTCTTGCCTCGCATCCGGATCGAACCGCGCCCGGTGGTGTAGGCGTCCTTGATCCCCTGGTCACCCACGATGAACCCGTGGGTCGGGAAGTCCGGTCCCTTGATGAAGCCCATGCAGGCGTCGAGCGCCTCGTCATCGGTGGCGTCCGGGTGCTCCAGGACCCAGTAGACCGCCTCCGCGACCTCGCGGAGATTGTGCGGCGGCATCTTGGTGGCCATCCCCACCGCGATGCCGCTGGAGCCGTTGATCAACAGGTTCGGCACCCGGGACGGCAGGACCACCGGCTCCGACGTCTTGCCGTCGTAGTTGGGCTGGAAGTCGACAGTGTTCTTGTCGATGTCCCGCACCATCTCCATGGCGAGCGGGGTCATCTTGCACTCGGTGTAGCGCATCGCGGCCGCACCGTCGTTGCCGCGCGAACCGAAGTTCCCCTGGCCGTCGACCATCGGGTAGCGCATGGCCCACGGCTGGGCCAGACGGACCAGGGTGTCGTAGATCGCCGAGTCACCGTGCGGGTGATAGTTGCCCATGGTGTCGGCGACCGGCTTCGCGGACTTCACGTAGCTGCGGTCGGGCCGGTAGCCGTTGTCCCACATCGCGTAGAGAATGCGACGGTGGACGGGTTTGAGCCCGTCCCGGACGTCCGGGAGGGCCCGCCCGACGATGACGCTCATCGAATAGTCGATGTAGCTTCTCTGCATCTCCGCCTGGATGTCGACCGGCTCGATGCGGTCGTGTCCCCCGGCGTCGGGCGGCAACGTCGTGTCCGTCATGGGCTCCTCTTCGGTTCCTCGTCGCGCTGGCTTCTCTCGCAGACGATGTCGCGGGCACGCGCGTGCGAGACGGCGGCCGTAGGACCCGCCCAGTCTATAGGTCCTGGGGAAACGGGCTCGAGGGCACGCCTCGGGCACCCAATTATCTCCCCATACAACGGGTCCTCGACCGGGTGCGCCGCCACGAGATCCTGGCGTCCCCGCTCCTGACCTTCCTCCTCCGCCGGCCTCGTCGCGGGACGGTCCCGGTCCGCCCACGGGTCCACTCCCCCGAAGACCATGCCGGGACGCGGTGACGCACGTAACATTTCCGTCATGTCGCGCCTCTCCCGCCAGTCCGCCCGCCGGAGTCGTCGTCTCACCGCGGTGGCCGCGACCTCGGTCTTCGCGCTCGTCAGCGGCCTGCCCGCGATCGCCGGCGCCCAGCCGTCGACCCCGCTGTCCCCGAACCGGGACGCTGTCCAGTTCGACCAACCCGGGGGTTTCTACGACACGCGGGACCTCGCGCCCGCGTCCCCGGGTGCCGTCCTGCGTGCGGAACCGGCCGACCTGCCGCTCGCGGTGTCCGTCCCCGGACTGCCTCCGCTCCCCTCCCCGCTGCCGGCAGTGGCTCAGCGTGTGGTCTACCAGACCCTCGACGTCGACGGTCGGCCCGTGGCCACGTCCGGCGCGCTGTACGACTCGACCGCACCGTGGACCGGTCCCGGCCCGAGACCCACGGTGGTGCTGGGGCCGGGAACACAGGGTCAGGGCGACGCGTGCGCTCCCTCCCGCACCATCGAGACCGGGGTGGGGACCAATCCCCGATCAGGTGGACCGGTCGTGTCCTACGAGGAGGGCTTCGCGCTCGTCCTGGCCGCCCAGGGCTTCCGGGTGATGGTCGTGGACTACATCGGCCTCGGCACGCCCGGCATCCACACCTACTCGGACCGGACGGAACAGGCACACGCCATGCTCGACGGAGCCCGGGCTGCGCGGGACCTGACCGGAAGCGGGTCGCCGCTGGTCTTCTGGGGTCACTCCCAGGGCGGTGGAGCGTCAGCCGCGGCCGCCGAGCTGGCGCCCGAGTACGCCCCGGAGCTGGACGTCCGCGCCGCGTACGCTTCCGCACCCCCGGCCGACCTGCTCGCGGTCCTCGATCACATCGACGGTTCCAGCCTGACGGGCGCCATCGGCTTCGCCATCAACGGGATGGTCGAGCGGTACCCGGCCGTCCAGCAGGTCGTGGACCGGCACGTCAACGACGCGGGTCGACGCGCCCTCGACGACCTCGCCGGCCTCTGTCTGGCCGACACCCGCGGCGCCTACGGCGGGCGCACCACCACCGAATGGACCAACTCGGGACAGGGCCTGGGTGAGCTGATCCGGGAGGAGCCCGACGCCCTGCGCGTGCTCGACCACCAGCGGATCGGCAACCGCGCCCCGGTCGTCCCCGTGATGCTGGCCGGCGGGATCAACGACGACATCATCCCGCTGGGTCAGGTCGAGCAGCTCGGACGAGACTGGTGCCGACAGGGGACCTCCGTGCACTTCCGATACGAGACCACCCCGTTGATCCCCGGGGTCACCCACGCCGCGGCGGCGGTGACCAACTTCGGGCCCGCCCTGCAGTTCGTCAACGATCGGCTGGCCGGACTCCCGTCACCGGACGACTGCGGAACGTTCTGACTCCGGCGCGACCCGGACCGATACAGCAGTCCGCCACCCTCCCCCGCACCGCGACGCCCGGGTCGGGGGCCGGGCGCGGCGGGAGGGTGGCGGCTCTCCGCTGGCGGATCAGACGTCGAGGAAGCGGACGTCGCGGGCGTTGCGGGTGATGAAGTTGCGGCGCGCGTCGACGTCCTCGCCCATGAGGATCGAGAACAGCTCGTCGGCGGCCGCGGCATCGTCCAGCGTGACCAGCCGGAGGGTGCGCACCGTCGGATCCATGGTGGTCTCCCACAGCTCCTTGGGGTTCATCTCACCGAGACCCTTGTAGCGCTGGATCCCGTCCTCCACGTTGATCTTGCGCTTCTTCTCCAGACCGATCTTGAGGAGCTCGTCGCGCTCCCGGTCCGAGTAGGCGAAGTCCGGCTCGCCCTTGCCCCACTTGAGCTTGTACAGAGGCGGCTGCGCCAGATAGACGTTCCCGTTCTCCACCAGCGGTTTCATGAACCGGAACAGCAGGGTGAGCAGAAGTGTGGAGATGTGCTGACCGTCGACGTCGGCGTCGGCCATCAACACGATCTTGTGATAGCGCAACTTGTCGAGATCGAACTCCTCGTGGATACCCGTGCCCAGGGCGGTGATGATCGCCTGGACCTCGGTGTTCTTGAGGACCTTGTCGATACGGGACTTCTCGACGTTGATGATCTTCCCGCGCAGCGGCAGGATCGCCTGGAACATCGAGTCCCGACCGGACTTGGCGGAGCCGCCGGCCGAGTCGCCCTCCACGATGTACAACTCGGACTTGGCAGGGTCCTTGGAGCGACAGTCGGCCAGCTTTCCGGGGAGCCCGCCGATGTCGGTCGCCGACTTCCGTCGGACCATCTCTCGGGCCTTGCGCGCGGCGACGCGGGCCTGGCTCGAGGCGATGCCCTTGTTGACGATCACCCTGGCCTCGGCCGGGTTGGCCTCGAACCAGTGACCGACATGCTCTGAGACCTGACGTTGGATGAAGCCCTTGACCTCGGTGTTGCCCAACTTCGTCTTGGTCTGTCCCTCGAACTGGGGGTCCGAGATCTTGGCCGAGATCACCGCCGCGAGACCCTCGCGGATGTCGTCCCCCGTGAGGTTGGGGTCCTTCTCCTTGAGCAGCTTCTTGTCGCGGGCGTACTTGTTGACCAAGCCGGTCAGCGCCGCGCGGAAGCCCTCCTCGTGGGTGCCGCCCTCGTGGGTGTTGATCGTGTTGGCGAAGGTGTGGACCGACTCCGAGTAACCGGAGTTCCACTGCATCGCGACCTCGACCTCGTGACCCGTGCCCTTGCCCTCGAAGTAGAGGATCGTCTGGTGGATCGCGGTCTTGGACTTGTTGATCGCGGTGACGTAGTCCTTGAGGCCGTCCGGGTAGTGGAAGGTGCGCTTGCGCTCGCGGACCTTGACCGGTTCCGCGGGCTCGGTGGTCTCCACGGCGCCCTCGACGAACGCCCTCTCCGCGTCCACCGCGTGCTCGATGTCCGATCCCTCGTCGGAGCCGGGTGCGGAGTCGGATCCCCGCCCCTCGCTGTCCGCGATCGCGTCGAGCTCCGCGGCCTGCTCCGCCCGGGAGCGCCGATCGGTCAACGTGATGGTCAGTCCCTTGTTGAGGAACGCCATCTCCTGGAGGCGCCGGGCCACCACGTCGAAGTCGTACTCGGTCGACTCGAAGATCGACGCGTCCGCCCAGAAGCGGACCCGGGTACCGGTCCCCTCGGCGGGGCCGGCGTCGACGAGCTCCTCGGGGACGGCCATGTTGAAGTCCTGCTGCCACAGGCGACCGTCCCGCTTGATCTGCACCTCGACACGCGTCGACAGCGCGTTGACCACCGAGATGCCCACACCGTGGAGACCACCGGAGACCGCGTAGGAGTCGGAGTCGAACTTGCCGCCCGCGTGCAGCTGGGTCATGACGACCTGCACGGTGGGCATGCCCTGTTCGTGCATCTCCACGGGGATGCCGCGGCCGTCGTCGATGACCTCGACGCCACCGTCCTCCAGCAATGTGACCTTGACACCGGTCGCGTGGCCGGCCATGGCCTCATCGATCGAGTTGTCCACCACCTCCCAGATCAGGTGGTGCAGACCGCGCGGCCCTGTGGAGCCGATGTACATACCCGGACGGAGCCGGACGGCCTCGAGTCCTTCGAGAACGGTGATCGACGACGCACCGTAGTCATTCGTGCCCTTCTTGCTGGCCTTGCTCTTGGCGTCCGCCACGTGCGAACTCCTCGCGTCTCGGGGGTCTGGGACCGGCCCAGTCTACCTGCGACAACCCGTCCGCGGCCCCCGGGCTCGCCAGGACGGACCCGATGGCCGCCCGGGCGACGCCACCCTCAGCCGTACGTGTCCCGCGGCCCACGACCGGACACGTGCAATGGGCCCTTCCGCCAACTGGGCTTCTCGGGCCCCTCGATCTTCAGGCGACGAACGTGACCCGGTCCCATGGCCGCGGCGATCTTGCGGAGGATGTCGGCCGCCACGAGCCGGAGCTGGGTCGCCCACGCGGTGCTGGAGGCGCGGACGTACAACACGCCCTCCTCGAGGCGCTCCGGGGTGGCGTGCGCGGACAAGTCCTCCCCGACGATGCGGTCCCACTCCGCGAACAACCGGCCGGTGGTGACCTTGTCGTCCCAGCCCCGTCTCTTGGCGACCTGGCCCACGAGTCGCCCGAGTGGCTGGGGATCCCAGGGGTCGGCACCCGAGCCGGTCCAGCCACGTTTGCGCAGCCGCTTCCCGCCTCCCACCGGACCGGTTCGCCCGCGACCGACCTGCTTACCGTCCGCACGGGCGCGGGTACGTGCCTCCTCGAGAGCCTGCCTCGCGATGTCATAACCACGTTGCGGCGTGTCAGACGGTGTTACGGGTTTCCTGCCCGGATCGTCGGTCACCTGTGGTCCTCACTCTCTGACACCGTGTCGTCGTCGCCCCTGTCGTCCTGGTCGTCGTCGGTGACCTCGTCACCGATCACGTCGTCGTGACGACGTGTGGCGCTGCGTGACACCGCGATACCCGAATGACGACCCGCGCCCTCCCCCGTCATCACCACGTCATGACGGACACCCCGCAATCCGTTCGGGACGTCCTCACCGACCGCTGCGGTCACCAGGACCTGTTCGACGCCGGCCGCCACCTCCGCGAGGGCGGCACGGCGGTGACGGTCGAGTTCGGCGAACACGTCGTCCAGGAGCAGGACCGGCTCGATGCCGTCCGCACGGAAGAGCTCGAGTGATCCGAGGCGTAGGGCCAGGGCGAACGACCACGTCTCGCCGTGACTCGCGAACCCCTTGGCGGGCTCCTCGCCGAGGGACAGGACCACGTCGTCCCGGTGCGGCCCGACGAGGGACATCCCCCTGTCGATCTCGTCCTGCCGTCGCCTGCCCAACTCGGCGAGCAGCACCGCCTCCACGAGTTCGGGATCGGCCAGCTCGGACTCGTCAGGTGGGGCCGCGACCCGGAACCGATACGCGAGGCCCGCCGTACGGGACTCCGTCGCCAGACCGCGGTAGGAGTCGACGACCAGCGGTCGCAACTCGTCGAGGAGGACGATGCGTCCCGCGACGATCCTCGCCCCGAGCTGAGCGAGACGACCGTCCCACACGTCAAGCGTGTCCAGGGCCGCGTCCGCGTCCTGCCCCCTCCCGCGCCGGAGCACACCGGAAGCGGATTTGAGCAGGGCGGACCGTTGTCGGAGCACCGAGGAGTACTCGGCGAGGTCCCCCCCGTGGGCGGGCCGGCGCTGAACCAGGAGCTCGTCGAGCAGTTTGCGACGCTCGGCCGGCTCCCCCCGGACCAGTGCCAGGTCCTCGGGTGCGAACAGAACGGACTGCACCACGCCGAGGATGTCTCCGAGCCGGCGGCAGGGCGAGGTGTTGAGCCTCGCCCGGTTGGCTCTGCCCGAGTTGAGGGCCAGTTCCACGGTGAGCTCGCGTCCGGCGTTGTGCGCGAGCGCGGCGATCATGGCCGTCTCCGCGCCCGTGCGGATCATCGGTGCCTCGGTGGCCACCCGGTGGGATCTCAGAGTGGAGAGCACTCCGACGGCTTCGAGGACGTTGGTCTTCCCGTGTCCGTTGCGTCCCACCAATGTGGTGACCCCGGGCTGCAGCTCCAACTCGAGCAGTGGCCAGGATCGGAAATCCAGGAGCCTGAGGTGACGCAGATGCATGCCGGGCGGTCTCGGGAGAGCCGGATCAGCCCGGCAGGCGGACCGGCATGAGCAGGTAGGTGTGGTTCGAGTCGACGGGGGCGATCGCGCCGTCCGTGTCCGCGGAGGGCAGCTCCTCGGGGGCGGGACGCAGGACCGCGGGCCGGCTGGCCTGGGTGAACCCGAACGCGACCCGCGCCGAGTGCATGCTGCCGAGCCCGTCGAGCAGGTAGCCGGGGTTGAACGCGATGGTCAGGGGCTCGCCGAGGAAGTCGACGGGGAGGGTCTCCGAGGCCTGGGCCGCGTCGTCGCCGCCCGCGGAGAGCGCCAGCTCGCCGTCGGAGAACGTCATCCGGACCTGCACTCCCCGGTCAGCGACCAGGGCGACGCGCTTGATGGCCTGCACCAGCGCGTCGACCTGGACCAAGGCCATCGACGTGTGCTGGGTGGGCAGAAGTTGGCGGACCTTGGGGAACTCGGCGTCGAGCAGCCGAGTCGTGGTGCGCTGACCGGAGACCAGAACGCCCATGATGCCGTCCGCCCCGACCTCGGAACCGGCACCCAGGCTCAGATCGACACGCCCACCCTGGCCCGCCGACCGGGTCACGTCGGACAGTGTCTTGGCCGGGATGAGGACCTCGACCGCCACGTCCTCGCGAGCGGGCTCCCACTCGAGATCCCGGATGGCCAGTCGGAACCGGTCGGTGGCGATGAGGGTGACCCGTGGTCCCTCGATCTCCATCCGGATCCCGGTGAGCATCGGGAGCGTGTCGTCCTTGCCGGCCGCCACGGCGACCTGGGCCACCGCTTCGGAGAACGCGTCGACGGCGGCCGAACCGGTGACCCCGGGCATCGCCGGGAGCTGCGGATAGTCCTCGACGGGCATCGTCGGCAGGGTGAACTTGGCGGACCCGCAGGCGATGTACATCTTCTGGGCGCTCACCGTGACCTCGACGGGACGGTCCGGGAGGGCGCGGGCGATGTCGGCCAGCAATCGACCGGACACCAGGGTGCTCCCGGGCTCGGAGACCTCTGCCGGGACGGAGACCTGTGCGGACGTCTCGTAGTCGAAACCAGAGATGGTCAGACCGGAGTCCGCCTCGAGGAGAACCCCGCCGAGGATCGGGACCGACGGTCGTGACGGCAGCGTTCGCGCCACCCAGGCCACCGAATCGGCGAAGTCCTCGCGGGTGACGCGGAACGTCGGATCCGTGATCTCCATCGGTGACCTCTTTCTGGGCGGGGCGGATACCGCCGGTATCTGGACAGTTGGTCTGTTCGCGGCGGTTGCAGCTGCGTTCTCTGACGTCCGACGGGGTCCGTCGGATCATCTCCATGAGAGTAACCGCTACCGCCGACAGCGGACACATGGACTCCTGTAACCCGGTCAAGCAGGCTCGCCGTTCCACATGCCTACTTCTTACAAGATCTCTATAGAGAGATAAGTAGTAGTAGTAGGTCCTGTGAAATTGTGAGCCGACGGCTGTCTCTGCAGTTCAGAGCGCAATTCCGGGTGTGGACCGATTCGGCTCATCTTGTGATTTGCCTGTGGCGTCGGTGGAATCACAGATTTCGGTCCACCGTCTGTCCACCGTCGGTCCACAGGAACCCACAGAGTTGTCCACAGGTGTGAAGGGTGTGGCTCGCGGTGTGAGGGGGGTCACATTTGCGTGTCGACAGGGTCACACGACCCCCGATGATCGGACTCGTGATCGGACTCGTGCGTCGGCGGAGACGGTGGCGTGCGGGACACGAGGGAGCCTGTTCCCACGGGTGACCGAACGACGAGACCTCAAGACGGTCAGAGGGCCTACGACGGTCACTCAGAGGGACCGCGAGCGCTCCTTGATCCGGGCGGTGAGCTCCTGGATCTGGTCGTACATGCGCCGGTCGTCCTTGATCTCTTTGAGGATCTTGCGCTGGGCGTACATGACGGTGGTGTGGTCCTTGCCGCCGAAGGTCACGCCGATCTTGGGCAGTGAGAGGTCCGTGAGCTCACGGCAGAGGTACATCGCGATCTGCCGGGCGCGGGAGAGGGACCGGGTCTTGGACGTGCCGCAGAGCTCGTCGATGCTGGTCGAGAAGAACTCCGCGGTCACCGCCATGATCGTGGCGGCCGAGATCTGGAGGGAGTCGTCGTCCGAGACCACGTCGCGGAGTACCACCTCGGCCAGCGGGACGTCGATCTCGTGACCGTTGAGCGAGGCGAACGCCACGACCCTGATCAGCGCACCCTCCAGCTCGCGGATGTTGCGTTGCACCCGGGTGGCGATGAGCTCCAGGACATCGCGGGGTACCACGTAGTTCTCCGACTTGGCCTTCTTGTCGATGATCGCGATCCGAGTCTCGAGCTCGGGCGGCTGGATGTCCGTGATCAGACCCCACTCGAACCGGGTACGCAGCCTGTCCTCGAGCGGCTGGAGCTGCTTGGGGGGTCGATCGGAGGAGATCACGATCTGTTTCTGGGCGTTGTGGATCGTGTTGAAGGTGTGGAAGAACTCCTCCTGCACCTGTTCCTTGCCGATGAGGAACTGGATGTCGTCCACCAGCAGGATGTCCGCCTCGCGGTACCGCTTCTTGAACATGTTCTGTCGGCCGTCGCGCACGGAGTTGATGAAGTCGTTGGTGAACTCCTCGGTCGAGACGTACTTGACCTTCTGTTCGGAGTACATCCGCAGGGAGTAGTGCCCGATCGCGTGGAGCAGGTGTGTCTTGCCGAGCCCGGACTCTCCCCAGATGAACAGCGGGTTGTAGGCACGTGCGGGAGCCTCCGCAACCGCGAGCGCGGCCGCGCGGGCGAACCGGTTGGAGTTTCCCTGGACGAACGCGCTGAACGTGTAGCGCTCGTTGAGACCCGGTGCGGTCGCGGCCGACAGAGCCTCGTCGCGGTCGCTGCCGTGCAGCAGTCGTTCTGCCGCGATCTGCTCCTCCGTCATGCGTACGGGTCGCGAGGTGGCCGGCGGGTGCGCCGGCTCGGGCTCGGGTCGGTGTATCTCGTCGACATCGATCCGTGGATCGTCGGTGTCGGTGTGGTGGTGCCGGCCGGCGAGGGAGGTGTCGACCTTGACCGCCAGGTCCACGGGCTCTCCGAGCTGGGAACTGAGTGCTCGAGTGATCGGCCCGCGCAGGATCGACTCGATGTTGTCCCGGGCGAACGCGGACGGAGCGGCGAGCATCGCGAATCCGTTGACCACGGCGATGGGCTGGACGAGACGCAACCAGGCCTGCTGCTGGCGGGACAGAGCGGGATTGTCATCGCTGGCCAGAGACGGGTCGGTCAGCTTGTCGAGTACCGCACTCCACACGTGTTCGAGGTCGGGAGACACGGTGGGCGGTCTCCTCTCGTCGGTGTGAAGCGGTTCCGGGTGGCCGACCCTCTCGGCCCGGCCGGGCACCACACTCTATCCACAGGCTCCGACCCAGGTCCATCGAGGTATCCACATGGTTGTCCACAGCTGTGGAAGAGAGACCGGTCCCGGGGTGACGGGTTCGGTCTTCACTACGTGGGGGTGGGAGCTGCTGCGTCGTGACTACGTTAGGCGGCCCGCGTGGGGCTCGATGATGAATGACCGTAACAACACCGTGAACTCGTGGGCAACCCTCAAGATCAACTGGAGGGCGGTTGTCAAGCATCCCGGGTCCCGGCGTGTTGCTGTGGCCTGCGAGGTGGTACCGATGGTGCAGATGTGATTACACGGTTTGGTGGCTAAGGCCTCGTGCGCGTAACCTTGAGCAGTCTGTCGCGCGCCCGTGAGGCGTGCGGCGCGTCGTGGTACCGCCCGTCAGTGGTGTTTCGACGGCATCAGGAACTCGATCGGGCGCACGAGTGGCGCCTACTTCACGTGAGGAGCCAATCATGGCCAAGGGCAAGCGGACTTTCCAGCCGAACAACCGTCGTCGTGCCAAGGTGCACGGCTTCCGTCTCCGGATGCGCACGCGCGCCGGACGCGGGATCGTCGGCGCACGTCGCCGCAAGGGCCGCGCCTCGTTGACGGCCTGATCCCGGCCGGGGTGGCAGGTGCTTCCCAGGACCCACCGCCTCCACCGTTCCGCTGATTTCGCGGCGGTGGTGCGGAGGGGTGCGAGGAAGGGCCGCCGGACGATGGTCGTACACGCCCACGTGGACTCTTCGGATGTCCGCGTGGGCGGTCCTCGTTTCGGGCTGGTCGTCAGCAAAGCCGTCGGTGACTCGGTGACCCGCCACCGTGTCAGCCGGCGGCTTCGTCACATCGCCTCCGAGCTGCTGAGCGAGCTCGATCCCGATCTACTGGTGGTGGTCAGGGCCAATCCGGCCTCCGCATCGGCCGCGCATGCAGACCTGGTGCGCGACATGCGGACCGGTCTCGCCTCCGCAGTGGCACGCGCGCGCGAGGCACGGTCATGACCGACGGTCGTCATGGCCCCGTGGCCCGGGTGCTCCTGTGGATGCTCGACTTCTACCAGAAGGGGATCTCGCCCCTCACCCCACCGAGTTGCCGGTTCGAGCCCACCTGTAGCAGTTACGCCGTCGAGGCTGTTCGGGTGCACGGCGCGTGGTACGGGACGTGGCTCTCGGTGTGGCGGCTACTGAGGTGCGGCCCCTGGACTCCCGGCGGGTGGGATCCGGTCCCCGAACCCCGGGCCCCCGAACCCCGGGCCCCCGACCATCCCGTGGATCATCCCCACGAGCATCCCGACAACTCCGAACGAAGCTAGGACTCCACAACCGATGTCGTTCATCACCGACCCCCTGGTCTATTACCCGATCTCCGGGATCCTCTGGTTCTGGCACAAGATCTTCGCGTTTCTCGGGGGCTTCCTTCCCTGGGTCGAGTCACCGGACTCCAGTGGCGCCATCTGGGCGCTCTCCGTGATCTTCCTGGTGGTCACCCTCCGCATCCTGCTGTTCTGGCCCGCGGCCAAACAGATCCGCTTCTCCCGGAAGATGCAGGAGATGCAACCGCGGATGAAGGAACTGCAGAAGCGGTACAAGAACGATCGCGAGAAGCTCGCCACCGAGACGCGCAAGCTCCAGAAGTCCGAGGGCTTCAATCCCGTTCTCGGTTGCCTCCCGATGTTCATCCAGATCCCGGTCTTCCTGGGTCTGTTCCATGTGCTGCGCTCCTTCAACCGGATGGGCAACAACTTCGGCGCACTCGGTATGACGGCCGAGGAGACGCGGAACACCGGCAACTACGTCTTCAACGCGGACGAGGTCCAGAGCTTCCTCGACGCTCGGTTGTTCGGCGCTCCCCTGTCGTCGTTCATCTCCCAGCCGATCGAGCAGTTCCAGGCCTTCGTCGATCCCGGTGCGGCGCTGGACTTCGAGCGCTGGAACATCATCATCGTGGCCATCCCGCTCATGATCGTCTCGGCGGTGACCACCCACCTCAACGCGCGCATCTCGCTCTCACGCCAGTCACCCGAGGCGGCGGCGAACCCGCAGGCCAAGATCATGAACCAGTTGATGCTCTGGGCCTTCCCCATCGGCATCCTGGTCACGGGCGCGTTCTGGCCGATGGCGATCCTCGTCTACATGGTCACCAACAACCTGTGGACCCTCGGCCAGCAGTACTACCTCTTCGAGAAGATGGCCAAGGAGGACGATGTGGCCGCTCTCAAGCGGCGCGAGGAGCAGAAGTCACTGGCACCCAGGGTCGGCGTGAAGCCGGTCAACCCGAAGAGGGGGCGGGCTGCCACTGCGGGTACCGCCGTGGCAGCCCAGGAGACGGGCGCGGGTGTCAGGGCGGATGACGACGACGAGACGGACACGACGCCGGCGGCCGCTCCGGCGCCCTCGCCGGGAGTCGCACCTCGGCCGGGTCAGAGGCCACAGCAACCGGGCGGTCAACGCACGCGACCCGCTCAGAAGAGTGGCGGAGCAAGTGGTAAGGGCAAGAAGAAGAAACGTAAACGCTGACCGCAGGTCAGTCAGAGCAGCGACAAGGTCCCCGATGCCCCGGCATCGGGGACCTTGTCTCATACTTGGGGTAAGTACTCGCCGGCCAGGACGGGCGCGGCGATCAGCGGTGATGACGGAGGCAGATCCATGTCGAAGAAGAACATCGAGGTGTCGGAGGAGCGTCTTGTCGAGGAGGGTGAGGTGGCCGGCGACTACCTCGAGCAGCTCTTGGACATCCTGGACTTCGACGGGGATATCGATCTGGATGTCGAGGGGGACCGGGCGATCGTCAGCATCGACGGTGGCGAGGATCTCGAATGTCTCGTGGGTGCCGACGGTTCGGTGCTCGATGCCGTGCAGGAGCTGACCCGGTTGGCCGTTCAGCAGGAACTGGGAGATCGAAGTCGCTTGATGTTGGACATCTCCGGGTGGCGCGCTGCCAAGCGTGAGGCGCTGACCGAGTCCGGACGGGTAGCCGCGCAGCGGGTGCTCGAGTCGGGCGAATCCGAGGAGCTCGAGCCGATGACCCCGTTCGAGCGGAAGGTCATCCACGACGCGATCGCCGAGATCGAGGGCGTGTCCTCGGACTCGACCGGCGTCGAGCCCAATCGGCGGGTCGTGGTGTTGCCGGACTGATCTACTCGGTTAGGAGGTCGGACGGCGTGACAGGCAGGGGCACGGGCATGGAGCTCGCGCCCCTGTGTCGTTGAGGGTCCCGAGGCCTCGCGACAGACATGACTTACAGCGATGTTATTCGCGCGATGTTTCACGTGAAACGAGAGGCGACCTGCCTCGGAAATGGGTGACAAGGGCATGAGCGCGGACACAGGACGCGAAACGACACGTGACGACGACGAACGGGTCGCCTCGAGTGACGTCGACCGGGAGGTGGACGGGCCGCCATCGATCGACGTTCCCCCTGCTCCCCCGGGCGGCGCGGAGTCGGTTTTCGGTGACCGCCTCGATCTCGCGGTCAGGTATGTGGAGATACTGGCAACCGCCGGGTTGGAGAGGGGATTGATGGGGCCCCGCGAACGGCCCCGGCTGTGGGACCGGCATGTGCTCAACAGCGCGGCAGCGGCCATTGGTTTTCGCGAGGGCGAGAATGTGGTGGACATCGGCAGCGGAGCAGGCCTGCCCGGAATCCCGCTGGCGTTGTCCCGACCGGATCTCCACATGACGCTTGTCGAACCGCTGCTTCGGCGTTCGACCTTTCTGCAGGAGGTCGTCGATGAATTGGGTCTCGAGGTTCGTGTGATCCGGGGCCGGGCAGAGGACAAGGCCGTGATCGCGGAGGTCGGCGACGCGGACGTGGTGACGTCTCGGGCGGTCGCACCACTCTCCAAATTGGCCGGGTGGTCCGCGCCGTTGCTCAAGTCAGGTGGTCGAATGGTCGCCCTGAAGGGCGCATCGGCCGCAGATGAGGTCCGACGGGATGGCCGAGCTCTGACGAAGCTCGGATTCGACGATGCTCGGGTCGAGGTCGTGTCGGCTCCCGATGCGGAGGAGACGAGGCTGGTCATTGCGACACTCGCGACTAGAGTGGGTAGCCGTGGCTCCCGCTCTCGCGGAGGCAGCGCTCGGCGTCGGTGATGTCGGTTTCACGTGAAACACTGACGGCACGTGAATCGTCCGCGATGTGCTGAGTTGTTCTGACAGGTAGTTGAAAGGTGACGGATGTCCGAAGACGAGACGCCGATCTTCGCGGCCGCACGGCAAGCGAACGAGGTACTCCATGGCGATGCTCCTGCACTGCCCAGGCCCCCTCACCCCCGGATCATCACCATTGCCAATCAGAAGGGCGGGGTGGGAAAGACCACTTCGACCGTGAACTTGGCGGCGTCTCTCGCACTCGGTGGACTCGGCGTCCTGGTGATCGACATGGATCCTCAGGGCAATGCGAGCACGGCCCTGGGGGTCGACCACCGCGAGGGGACACCATCGAGCTATGAACTCCTGATGTGGGAGAACGCCCTCGAGGATCTGATGCAGAGCAGTCCGCACGCTGATCGGTTGTTCTGTATCCCGGCGACGATCGATCTCGCGGGATCCGAGATCGAACTGGTGGGCCTCGCGCACCGGGAGCACCGGCTCGCCGAGGTGATCAACAGCGAGGATCTCGTCTCCTTGGGCATCGACTACGTCCTGATCGACTGCCCTCCCTCGCTGGGACTGCTCACCGTGAACGCGATGGTGGCAGCAAGTGAGGTGCTGATCCCCATCCAGTGTGAGTACTACGCCCTGGAGGGGGTCGGGCAGCTGTTGCGGAACGTGGAGTTGATCCAGCAGCACCTGAACCGGACGCTCGAGATCTCCACCATCATGCTGACGATGTACGACGGGCGCACCAAGCTGGCCGAACAGGTTGCCGGCGAAGTCCGCACCCACTTCGGCGACACGGTGCTCCGCACGGTCATCCCTCGGAGCGTCAAGGTGTCCGAGGCTCCCGGTTACGGGATGACGATTCTGCAGTACGACGCCGGATCCCGTGGTGCTCTCGCCTACCTGGACGCGGCGAGGGAACTCAACGGTCGCGCGGACCGGTTGGCGCCACACGCGGAGGACGACCGCGTATCCACCGGCACGGAGGAGAGTCGATGAGCCAGCAACGCAGGGGTGGTCTCGGTCGCGGACTCGCGGCCCTGATCCCCACGGGCCCGGACGAGGGACCACGCCTGGGCAGTGATGCCGCGGACGTGATCCTGGGTCCGAGGGGTGGCGGGCCCAGGACCACTCCCCCCAGGCCGAGGTCCAGCGGATCAGTCGGCTCGGAAGGGAACAGCGAATCCTCTCGGGACGCCGATCTGCCTGGAGGTCGCGGGGGCGGCACTGATGTTTCACGTGAAACCGAGGAATTGGTGGATCCCGGTGCGGTGTACCGGGAGATCCCTCCGGCTGCGATCGAGCCGAACCCCAAACAGCCCCGGACGCACTTCGACGAAGAAGCGCTGGCGGAGCTGGCTCACTCCGTCAAGGAGTTCGGGCTCCTCCAGCCGATCGTGGTCCGTGAGGTCGCGGCCGGCCGGTACCAGCTCATCATGGGAGAGCGGCGCTGGCGCGCGAGCCAGCGGGCGGAGTTGCAGACGATCCCGGCGATCGTGCGTCAGACCGATGATGAGGATCTCCTCCGCGACGCCCTCCTCGAGAACATCCATCGAGTCCAGCTCAACCCCCTCGAGGAGGCGGCGGCGTACCAACAGCTCCTCGAGGAGTTCGACGTGACGCAGGCCGAACTCGCGACGCGGATCGGACGATCACGACCTGCCATCACCAACAGCATCCGGCTCCTCCAGCTACCGACCGCGGTCCAACGGCGAGTGGCCGCCGGCGTGCTGTCCGCAGGACACGCCCGAGCACTCCTGGGCCTGGAGGCCGGGGCGCCCGCGCAGGATGAACTCGCCGCGAGGATCGTGGCAGAGGGTCTGTCCGTCCGGGCCACGGAGGAGATCGTCACCCTGGCGAACCGGGATGGGCAGGACTCGACGCCGAAGCCCTCCCCCGCACCCAAGGGACGTCAACGGAATCCTGAGCTGGAGGCCGTGGCAGGCCGACTTTCTGATCGCTTCGAGACCTCGGTGTCCGTCACCATGGGACGGCGCAAGGGTCGGATCACGATCGACGTGGGCGACGCCGACGATCTGAATCGGGTCCTGACGCTACTCGAGGGCGGGACGCCCGGAACGCCGCGATGAACTCGATCCGGCCGCTAGACCTCTCCGCCGTGGACGAGCTCGGACCGCGGGCCCGCAAGTGCGTGTACTGGCAGACAGATGGACAGGTCGGCCAGGATGAGCCGGGCGATCCCGAGTTCGAGAAGGAAGCCTGGATTTCCCACGTATCCCTGGAGTGGGGTGTGTGCGGTCAGATCGCGAGCTACGGTGACCGCTCGACCGGCGCGGCATTCTATGCTCCTCCCGGGATGGTTCCCCGAGCAGCGTGCATTCCGACGTCGCCCGTGGGCTCGGACGCCATCCTCCTGGCGGGGATGAGTATCGAGCACGGTGCGCCAGGAGGCACTCCCACGTCCCTCCTCGATGCGGTCGTCGTGGATCTACGTCGACGTGGAATCAAGGCGATCGAGGCCTTCGGGGTGACGTCCGGGAACACCGGGGAAGTAATGTCACGTGACACGTGCGGCTCGGACTCGTGCATCGCTCCGACCGGCTTCCTCGTCGAGCACGGGTTCACCGTGGTGGCCGAACACGAGACCCACCCGAGACTCCGACTCGACATCGAGAGTGAGCACCTCTGGAAAGCTGACGTCGAGAGGGCGCTCGATCAACTCTTCGCGGAGCGGGGATTCGCCACCAGGAGACTGGGGGTGTTGTCCGGAGCGACCGCCCGTCACACGGCGGGTTCTCCGCGGGCGGGGCGTCAGTCCCGCTGACGCTGTTCGTAATCGATGAGCTCGTTGACGGACATCGAGCCGGTGGGATGATCGTCCTCGTCGAGTAGGTAGAGGCGCTTCACCCCCACGAGGATCGAATCGATGATGGTGTCCTGCGCGGTCCGGTCCCCGAGGATGGACAGGTCGCGGGGATTGTAGGCGTACCCCAGGACGATCTGGATGGACGGCATCCGTGTCATCCGTAGAAGCGGCCAGCTCCGTCCGTGGGTGCGGCAGTCGCGGAGGTCGGTGCGACTGATGATCTCGCGCTGGATGAACCCGGACAGCGCCTCCCCGAGCATCGACTCCGCACCGAGGGAGTTGCCGAAGTAGAACGTGGCGATCCCGTTGCCGACCGGGTTGGGATGCCGGTCCAGGCGGAGCGAGATCATGAGATCGGCATTGAACGCGTTGGCGATCTCGGCGCGTTCCGGATCGGTGGGGATCATGGCCTCCGGCCGGGAGAGGAAGACCTCGACTCCCGCCTGGTTCATCCGCTCGGACAGCCGCCGGGTGATGTCCCACAACAGTTCGGCATCCGTGATGGTTCCGAGCGGGGTGTCCATGCGGATCGGGTTCTCCGAACCGCTGGGGCCGGGATCCAGAACGATCCGCTTACCGGCGAGCATCGGGCCGGAGGTCCGTGCCCGCTCCCGCTCGACCAGCGAGGAGACGTCCCCGCCCTTGAACAGGGTCGAGAACCTGTTCAAGGTGTCCAGGGTCTCCGCACCCACGACGCCGTCGGCGGGCAGGCCGCAGTCCCTCTGGAAGTCGGTCGCCGCGGCATGCGTGAGAGGACCGAAGGTTCCGTCGACCAGTCCCGCATAGAAGCCGAGCTCCCCGAGTCGACGCTGGAACTGCGCCACGTCGTCCCCGGCCATGGGCCTGGAGACGATGTAGCTGAGATCGCGGGTCCCGAGGACGTGGGTGGCGTCATGGAGCGCCGCCTGGGTGGACGGACCGACTATGCCGTCCGAGATGAGCCCACGGGCCTGCTGGAAGGACAGGACGGCCGTTTCCAGGTCGGCGTCGAAGACGGCGTCGGTACGGGCCAGGATCGATCCGGTCTGGGGTTCGGTGACCCCGACGGACTCGATGTTGTGCAGCAGGCCCATGCCCGCGAGGGTCGCCCGGATCGAGGCCACCTCGGGCCCACGGTCACCGCGTCGCCACGCCATGGTTCTCCTCCGCTCCACTCGACTGGGTACCCGGATGAACTTACCGCCTCCGGCGCGGACGTGCCCGGAGCGCACCCGAGTGGGCGGGGGTCTAGAGCACGTCCCCGAGCTCGGTGCGCAGCGCGGACTTGGACTTGGCCCCCGTGATGCGCTTGACCGGCTTGCCCTCGGAGAACAGCAGCATCGCCGGGATGGCGGTGATCTGGTACTCGGCGGCGAGCTCCTGGTTGGCCTCCACATCGACCTTGGCCACCGTGAGCTTGTCGGACTCCGCCCCGGCGAGTTCGTCCAGTACGGGAGCCATCATGGTGCAGGGGCGGCACCACGTGGCCCAGAAGTCCACCAGGACGGGCTTGGACCCGCTGGCCACGAGCACGGCCTCGGCGAAGTCGGCCTCGGTGACGTCGATGATGTTAGGGGTGTTGACGGCCATTGTGGTGGGTCCTTTCGGGGTGAGGGTGTGAGCGTCTCAGGTGTTCTGCACGCGCAGGTCGGGTCCGCCCAGTGGGCGTCAGGCCTGCTCGGCGAGCCAACGCTCGGCGTCGATCGAGGCGGCGCACCCGGAACCGGCGGCCGTGATGGCCTGCCGGTACCGGTGGTCCACCAGGTCGCCGCAGGCGAAGACCCCCGGGATCGAGGTCGCGGTGGTCTGACCGGTGAGGACGTACCCGTCCTCGTCGACCTCCACCTGGTCCCGGACCAACTCGGAGCGCGGGTCGTGACCGATCGCCACGAACATCGCGGCCGTCTCGAGTTCGCTGGTCTCGCCGCTGACCGTGTTGCGCAGGCTCAGCCGCTCGACGGAACCGCTGGCACCCGAGAGCACCTCGTCGACCGTAGTGTTGAGGACGAACGAGATCTTCTCGTTCTCCTTGGCCCGCTCGAGCATGATCTTGGAGGCTCGGAACTCCTCCCGTCGGTGCACGACGGTCACGGAGGATCCGAACTTGGTGAGGAAGGTGGCCTCCTCCATGGCGGAGTCACCACCACCCACCACGACGATCGGCTTGTCGCGGAAGAAGAAGCCGTCGCAGGTCGCACAGGAACTCACGCCACGGCCGAGGTACTCCTGCTCACCGGGGACGCCGAGGTATCGTGCGGCGGCGCCCATGGCGAGGATCACGGCACGGGCGCGGTGTTCCTCCTCCCCCACCCGGACCACCTTGACCTCGCCGGCCAGATCCATCGAGGTGACGTCCTCCATGCGGAGGTCGGCGCCGAAACGCTCGGCCTGCTCCCGCATCTGAATCATCAGGTCGGGGCCCATCATGCCCTCGGCGAAGCCCGGGAAGTTCTCGACCTCCGTGGTGGTCATGAGCGCGCCGCCGAACTGCGACCCCTCGAACACCACCGGCTTGAGCTCGGCCCGAGCGGAGTAGATGGCGGCGGTGTACCCGGCCGGGCCGGATCCGACGATGATGACGTCGTGGAGGGTGTCGCTCATGGGTTCTTCGGGCTCCTTGGCGCGTGGGAAACGTGGACCGTGAAGATCTGCGGATCTACTAAGGCGACAACACCCGGCGGGTCGGCGTTGTTCCCTCAGTCGGTGAGTGTGACCCCCGCGAGGAGCACGCTGAGCTTGGCCCGACCGCGCGAACAGCGGCTCTTGATGGTGCCGGGGCGGGCGTTGAGCAGGTGGCACGCCTCGGCCACCGTGCAGCGCAGCATGTCGACCACGACGACCGCATCCCGCTGGTCCGGGGGCAACTCCGCCAGGGCCTCGGCGACGATGATCGCGTAGGCGGGGTCCTGGTAGAAGTGGTCCCGCAGCGAGATCTCCTCGTGCAGTCTGGGAGTGAGCTCGGAGTGGGTGCGAAGGCGTTGCGACCGCATCTTGTCCAGGCAGGCGTTGACCACGATGCGATAGAGCCAACCCTGGACGGGGCAGGCGTGGCGGAAGGAGTCGGCTTTCCGATAGGCCGAGATCAGGGCATCCTGGAGCGCCTCGGCGGCGTCCTCGCGGTTGAAGGAGGTCCGTATGGCCAGCCGCCACAGGTAGTCGTAGTGGCGCCGGACGAGCGCGGAGAACGCGTCCGGGTCGCCGGCGATGTGCGCGTCGAGGAGTTCGACGTCGGTGAGAGGGGACCCGGCCGTGAGGGGCGACCCGGCGGTGAGCGGGGAGCGTCCCGTGACCGTGGAGAGGTCGTCGACGGCACTGGTGTTCACGGCCGTCACGTTAACGCGACGGGGTCCGCCGTGGGGTTGTCACCTCGGGCCGGCAGCGGGAGCGGGGGCACATCCCCGACGTCGATGTGGACGGGTCGGCTCAGTCGTGGCCGGGCGCGCTCACCGGGTGAGCTGGACCTCGCTGATCGACGCCGCGTACGACTCGGGCCCGTTGGTGCCGAGCCGGGTGAACCACACGATCAGGTAGCGGGATTCCTCGGGGTCGTCGATCGTCGCGGTCCCCGAGCCGTCCCGGATCGTCCCCTCGCCGAGCAGGGTGGTGTCGTCGAGCGAGTCCGGTGAGGCGCTGTCGGCCATCCGGACCTCGAACTCCACACCGTCGTCGTCCGAGTGGACCACCACCCGTCGGGTCTCCTGCTCGCCGTCGAGGGTCAACAGGAGTCCCACTCCGGGTTTGTAGGCGGCCCCGCTGTCGCCGAGTTGGTTGCGGTAGGTGTCGGTGGACCACGAGGTCGACCTGTCCCCATCCGCGACGTTCGGGGCGTTCGAGGAGTTCTCGGCGACCCCGGGCGACCCGGTGGGCTGCCAGGAGGTGACGTCCGAGACCGTGACGGGCGTGGACGGTGCCTCCCGGGTGGGCTCGGTCTCCCCCGGGCCCGACTCGTCCGATGCGGGCTGGGTGGTGGCGGCGGACCTGCTGGCCTGGGCGGCCCGCTCTATCGCGTCGAGCTGCTGGGACAGTGGGGTCTCCTCGCCGCCACCGGCGAGCGCCCCGAGCAGCCACGCGGACAACAGCGCGATCACCACGACGGCCGTCGCGCTGGTGCCGGCCATGATCTGCCAGCGACGTTTCTGGGTGGCCTCGTCCGGTTGTGTGTACGCCTCGTCGTATCGGTCCGCGCCGTATCGGTCTGGGTCGTACCGGTCTGCGTCGAATCCACCGGGGGGCTGCTGGTCCGGAGTGGCGCCACGCACCCCGTCCCCCGTCCCGTCCCCCAGCCTGTCGCGCGGGCCGGGCGCGGGGTCACCGTGGCCGGGTGCCGCGGCAATGGAGGA
>NZ_JAALDX010000065.1 GCF_014145095.1 Dietzia sp. SLG310A2-38A2
GGACGCGGCGCCGGCGCCGGCGAGGGTCAGGGCGGCGGTGGCGCCGAGGACGGCCGCGGTACGGACGGCGGTACGGGGGGAGGTCATAGTGTTCTCCTGAGGGTGTGGGGTGGAGTCCGCGGTTGGCGGACAACGGGTCTCAGAATAGGCCAAGAAACTCCTGAGGAAGTGCTGATTAGGTGAAGATGACCGCACCCGCTGGCCTGCATGGCCGGCGGGTGCGGTAGTGGAGTTGCTGGTGTGCCGGATAGGGTTCCTAGCCGAGGTCCCGCAGGGTTTCCAGGCGCTGATGCGCCTGGCCCATGATCCGTTGGATCAGCTCGTCGCAGCTGGGCAGGTCCTCGATCATGCCCACGACCTGACCGGAGGCCAGGACGCCGGCCTCGGTGTTTCCCTCGACCAGTCCGGCCTTGAGCAGCATCGGGGTGTTGGCGGCCATGACGATCTGCTGCCAGGTGCGGTCGGAGGCCTTCTTCATGTTGAGGCCGTCCCTGGCGAGGGCCTGCCACTTCATGCCCGTCATGGACTTGAACTTGTTGGCGTTCTGGACGGCCGCCAGCATCCCCTTGACGGGGCTGCCCGACTCGAGGGCGTTGACTAGGCCAGTGCGCAGGACGCGGTGCGGCATGCCGTCGACACGGGTGGAGACGACGGTGTCCTGCAGTCCCTTCTCCAGGTATTGCTTCTTGACCGCGTCCGGCACGCGGGAGTCGCTGGTGAGCAGGAACCGCGTGCCCATCGCGACGCCGGCGGCTCCGTAGGCGAGCGCGGCCACCAGGCCACGGCCGTCGAAGAACCCTCCACCCGCGATCACGGGGATGGAGGTGTTCCCGGCTCCGCCGAGGGCGTCGATGACACTCGGCAGCAACAGCGTCGTGGCCACCGGTCCGGTGTGTCCGCCGCCCTCGCCGCCCTGGACGATCACCGCGTCGGCGCCCCAGGAGGCCACCTTGACGGCGTGCTTGGCCGCACCGATCGAGGGGACGACGACGAGGCCGTTCTCCTTCAACCTGGCGATCAACTCCGGTTTGGGCGCGAGAGCGAACGACGCGACCCTCACCCCGTGACGGATCATGAGCTCGCACCGCTCGGCGGCGTCCTCGGCGTCGGCGCGGAGGTTGACCCCGAAGGGCTTGGTGGTCAGCTCCTTGGTGCGGACGATGGCGTTCTCGAGCTCCGCGTACGTCATGGTGGCCGAGGCGATGATCCCCAGGCCTCCGGCGTTGGCGGTGGCCGCGGTGAGCTCCGGTCCGGATACCCAGCCCATACCCGTCTGGACGATCGGGTACTCGACTCCGACCAATTCGGTGAAGGCCGTGGTGATGGTGGGGGCGTTCACGCGGCCGGCACCTCACGGTCGCGGAACCCACGCGGGTCGAGGACCTCGCGGATGATGCGGAGTTCCTCGGCGGACGGGTCACGGGTGACGCCGGCCTCGGCCAGCCCCTCGATCTCGAACCCGGTGTTGTCCGCGACCTCGTCCGCGGTCACGCCCGGGTGGAGGCTCACCGCGCGCATGCCGCGGTCGGCGCCGCCGAAGTCGAAGACGCCCAGGTTGGAGACAACGCGGTGGAGGTGGTGGTAGCGGAATGCGGGGTCGCCCTCGTCGTACCGGTCGTAGCCCACGCCGCAGATGATGTCGACCTTCTCGGTGAAGACGCGGGTGGAGTGCTTGCCCACCCAGTAGCTGGTGGCGTGGTTTATTGAGTTGCCGGGCGCCCCGCGCAGGCCGAACATCTGGCGGGCGGGCTTCTGGACGTCGTCGCCGAAGGCCGAGAGGTTCTGGTTGCCGAACCTGTCGATCTGGTTGGCCCCCATCACGACGTGGCGGGTGCCGGCCTGGAGGACGTCGAACACGCGGGGGAACGGGATGTACCCCTCGAAGTCGATGACCTTGCCCAGCGGAGGGGTCTGGGCGAGGAAGCGGTACTCGCCGTCGGTGATGAGCAGGTCCGGCTCGGTGGTCAGGCGCGCGAGGCGGGCGCCGATGGTGGCCATGGGCGTCATGGGGGAGGCGAAGATCTCGCCGGCGCCGGCGAAGATCTCCGCGCACGCCACCGCGCAGTACTCGGCCCGGCTGACGGACTGGGTGGTGGTGTCGGTCATCACTTGGCTCCCTTGTCTGCAGCGGCGGCCTTGTCGGCGGCGGCCTTCTCCGCGAACGCGGTGACCGCCTTCTGGTAGTCCTCCTCGGACCCGGACAGGAACTCGGAGACGAAGGCCGCCCACGACGCGTCGTCCTTGGCCGAGGAGGCGTAGTGCCGCTGGAAGGCCTCGTCACGGCCGTAACCGCCGGCAAAGGTGAAGTGTGCGCCGTTCGGCGCCTCGGAGACGGTGTCGACGAACATCCGGCTCAGCAGCATGCGCTGCGGGCCCACCTCGTTCATCAGGGCGTCCGCCGACTCCACGACCTCGTCGACCTCGAGCAGGACCGTGTCGGCGGCCATCGCGTAGAGGTCGTCGAAGTAGCCGTCGACGCCGGTGTACGCGGCGTTGCCGTGCTTGTCGGACTTGTCCAGGTGGATCAGGGCGGCGTCCATGCGCAGGGCCGGCATCGCCACCAGCGTCTCGGTCTCGCCGCCCACCGGGTACGGCGAGTCGACGGTCTTGAGCTCGTCGCCCCAGAACCGGAACACGTCCGAACCGAGACCGGCGCGCGTTGGGAGGAACGGCAGGCGGTGCGCCGCGGCGGTGAGGCCGGCGCGGACCATGCCCTCGTCCATCTCGCGGGAGATGATCGATCCCTCGGTGCGGCGGCGTGCGAACCACGGGTCGTAGAACGGCGCGGAGTCCAGTGAGACGAAGCCGTAGTAGGCCTTGGAGACCTTCCCGGCCGAGCACAGCAGCCCCAGGTCCGGGCCGCCGAAGGTGACGACCGTGAGGTCGGTCAGGTCCTCGCGGCGCAGGATCGCGCGGATGAGCGCCATCGGCTTGCGCCGCGAACCCCAACCGCCGATGCCGATGGTCATGCCGCTGGAGAGGCGTCCCACGGCCTCGTCGAGACTGGTGCGCTTGTCGCGCGGGGTGGGGGTCGTCGTCACTTGTTCTCGCCCGTCCTCTCGGATCTGTTGTCTCGTCTGTCCAGGTTCCGGCCCGTCTTGACGAACTCATCCCGGTGCTCGTCGGCCACGCCGGCGAGGTTGAGCTCGAAGGTGAAGCCCTGCTCCATGCGGTACGAGGTCTTCACGTCGACCGGGTCGATGTGGTTGATGGCTTCCTTCGCCGCGCGGATCACCCGGGTGTCCTTGGCCGCGATCGTCTCCGCGAGGTCACGCGCCGCGGCGTCCAGCCGGTCACGGGGCACCACCTCGTACACCGTCCCCCACGAGTGGAGCTGCTGGGCGGTGACGGTGCGCGACGTGAAATACAGGGTGCGCATCATGTGCGCGGGGACCATGCGCGCGAGGTGCGTGGCGGCGCCGAGCGCCCCCCGGTCCACCTCGGGCAGCCCGAACACCGCGTCGTCGGAGGCGACGATGCAGTCCGCGTTCCCCACGAGTCCGATGCCGCCGCCGACGCAGAACCCGTTCACGGCGGCGATCACGGGGACCGCGCACTCGTAGACGGCGTTAAAGGCCACATAGCACCCGCGGTTGGCGGCGAGGAGATGGTCGAAGCCCTCGAAGTCCTGCATTTCCTTGATGTCGACACCCGCGTTGAACCCCCGGCCCTCGGCCCGGAGGATCACCACGTGGACCTCCGGGTCGCGCCCGGCGGCGAGGATCTGCTCGCCGAGTTCGAACCATCCCGCGGACGGGATGGCGTTGACGGGGGGAAAGTCGACGGTGACGGTCGCGATGCCGTCTGCTCCTTTGTCGACACTGATGCCCATGGTGCTCCCTTCGCACGCCGCCGCTGCGCTTCAGCGGTCGGGTGACTAACCAAACGCTTGCTTGGTAGGCTAGCACGCATGTCGAACATCGATCTGGGTCTGGCGGGCACTGTCGTCCTCGTCACGGGCGGCGTCCGTGGCGTCGGCGCGGGGATCAGCAGGGTCTTCCGCGAAGCCGGTGCCGTCGTCGTCACCTGCGCGCGTCGTCCCGCCGACGACGGGTCCGACGTGGCGGATCTCGAGTTCCACTCCGTCGACCTCCGGGACCCCGACGCGGTCCGTGCGATGGTCGACCGGATCGTGGACCGACACGGCCGGCTGGACGTGGTGGTCAACAACGCCGGCGGTGCGCCGTTCGCCCTGGCGGCCGACGCCAGCGCCAACTTCCACTCCAAGATCATCGCGTTGAACCTGCTGTCCGCGCTCACGGTGGCGCAGGAGGCGAACCGGGTGATGCAACCGACCGGCGGGGCGATCGTCAACATCTCGTCGGTCTCCGGCCACCGGCCCTCGCCCGGGACCGCCTCGTACGGCGCGGCCAAGGCCGGCATCGACTCGCTCACGCAGTCCCTCGCCGTCGAATGGGCGCCCGCCGTGCGGATCAACTCTGTGGTGGTGGGCCCGGTCAAGACCGAGCTCGCCGAGATGCACTACGGGGACTCCGAGGGCGTGGCCGCGGTCGACGCCACCATCCCCATGGGTCGGATGGCGGACCCGCGGGACGTGGGCCAGGCGGCCGCGTTCCTGGCCTCACCGTTGGCGGCCTACATCACGGGCGCCGAACTCCTGGTCCACGGTGGCGGCGAGAAGCCGGCGTTCCTCTCGGCTGCCAACGCCAACACCAGTTCCTGACATCACCGAACAACTATCCAAGGAGAACCATGGGAATCTGCGACGGACGCGTCGTCATCGTCACCGGTGCGGGCCGCGGCATCGGCCGGGAGCACGCCCTGGCCTTCGCGGCCGAGGGAGCCAAGGTCGTGGTCAACGACCTGGGCGCTGGGCTCGACGGCTCGGACGTGGGGGAGTCCCCGGCGGAGCAGGTCGTGGCCGAGATCAAGGCTGCCGGCGGCGACGCCGTGGTCAACGGCAACGACATCTCCTCGTGGGAAGGTGCACGTGAACTCGTCCAGCAGGCGATCGACCACTTCGGGGGACTCGACGTGTTGGTCAACAACGCCGGTTTCCTCCGCGACAAGATGCTCGTCGGCATGGGGGAGCAGGACTGGGACAACGTGATCACCGTCCATCTCAAGGGCCACTTCGCTCCGTTGCGGCACGCCGCCGAGTACTGGCGCGCCGAGTCGAAGGCCGGCCGCCCCCGCCAGGCCCGGGTCATCAACACCTCGTCGGGAGCCGGACTCTTCGGTTCGGTGGGGCAGGGCAACTACGCCACGGCGAAGGCCGGCATCGCGCTGCTGACTGTCCAGACCGCCGCGGAGATGAAGGGCTACGGCGTCACCGCCAACGCCATCGCTCCCGCCGCACGGACCCGCATGACCACCTCCGCTGGAGAGGGCATGGCCTCGCAGATGGCCGCGCCCGAGGACGGCTCATTCGACGCCATGGACCCTGCCAACGTCTCGCCGCTGGTCGTGTGGCTCGGGTCGGCGGAGTCGGCCGAGGTCACCGGCCGCGTGTTCGAGGTCGAGGGCGGAAAGGTCACCGTGTGCGACGGATGGCAGCGCGCTGCGTCCGAGGACAAGGGTGCAAAGTGGGACCCGGCAGAGCTCGGATCGGTGGTCCCGCGACTGCTCTCCGAGTCCCCGGCGCCGGTACCCGTGTACGGCGCTCGCTGACCTACCCGCTCTGATCCGCGCCCGCCTGAGCTGCGAGGAGGAGCCCCGCACCGTGATGGTGCGGGGCTCCTTCTCTGATGCCCGGCTCAGCGCCCGGCATCAGGTGACTCAGTTCTCGGGATCCGGGCAGTCCTGCGCGTGAACCGATCCGGCGCCCGCGAGCTGGTCGACCTGCTCCTGGGGCAGGTCGCAGATGGTGGGCAGCGGCGGCAGGCCAGGCATCGGCGGCAGGCCGGGGAGTGCCACGCCTCCGTTGATCGCGGCGCCCGCGAGGACGAGCGTGCCGCCCAGGGACAGGACCGGAAGCAGTGCGATTCCCGAACCGCTCTCGCCGCCCAGGCTCGCCGCGGCCTCCAGGGAGCTGAGCGCACCCATCTCCGATCCGAGGTTGGTCGAGAACGTGCCCTGGACGGAGCCGTTCTCCAGCGAACCGGTCAGCGCGGTGAGCGAGCCGTTGACCTCGGTGAGCTCACCGAAGGAACCGGTCAGCACGTCGGCGCTACCACCGGTGGAGCCGGTGATCAGGTCCGAACTCTGGCCCGTGGAGCCACTGTTGCCCGAGAGGGATCCGGAGACCTCCTCGAGGGAGCCGGACAGCGCGGGCAGGATCCCGCCCTCGGCGATCGACCCGATGATCGGGTCGGCGGAGTTGCTCTCCACCGAGCCGGCGAGCTGGTTGGCGGACCCGTTGGTCAGCGACCCGGCGAGCCCCTCGCCGACGAGTTCGGCGGAGCCGCCGATGCCCTCGGTCGAACCGTCCGGGAAGTTGGCGGACAGCGGCGGGAGTTCCGCGGACCCGCCGAGGAAGTTGAGCTCGGTCGACAGCGGGGTCATCCCCAGCGAACCCATGCCCTCGGACCCGGTGAGGGGCGCGAGATCGGACGAGGTGAACTCCGCGGAACCGCCGAGGAGATCGAGCTCCGTGGACAACGGCGTCATGCCGAGGGATCCGACCTCGGTCGAACCGAACTCGGCGGAGCCTCCGAGGAGATCCGTGGACAGCGGCGTCATGCCTGCCGATCCCACGTCCCCCGAACCCACCAGAAGTTCGGTGGACAGCGGGGCCATGCCGGCGGAGCCGACCTCGGTGGAGCCGAACTCGGCGGAGCCACCGAGCAGGTCGGTGGACAGCGGCGGGAGCTCGGACGAGGCGGGAAGCTCCGCCGATCCGCCGAGTAGGTCGCTGGACAGGGGCATCATGCCGAGGGAGCCGACATCGGTCGAGCCGAACTCAGCGGAACCCCCGAGGAGGTCTGTGGAGAGCGGAGCCATGTCCGTGGAGCCGATTTCCGACGAGCCGCCGAGCAGGTCCGAGCTGGCCGGCAAGGCAGACGACCCACCGAGAGGATCGGAGCTGAGAGCGGGCAGCTCGGAGGAACCGCCGAGGGGATCCGAGCTGAAGGCGGGAAGGTCAGAGGACAGCCCAGCCGAGCTGGGGAAATCCGAGGAGCCGGGGAACGATGCGGAGCCCTCGAGCGGGCTCAAGCCTGACGATCCCCCGGCGAGGTCACCGGCGGAACCGGTAAACGGGTCGAGGAGGTCGCCGATAATCCCGAAATCCGGGAGGGCGCTCTGGGCGCTGGCAGTACCGGTTGCACCGGAGATGGCGAGCGCCGCGGTCGCAGCGACGGCTGCGGCCTTTGTTGACTTGTTCACGGAAGAAGTCCTCTCAATGGTGGTGGTCCTGTCGGGACCGCGTCTATCTGGTGCTCGCCGGACCGGCTGCTTCACCTAGATGAGAATCCTCTAAGGCTGAGTGGGTGTCAACGGTTTGCTCAGGAAGTGGTACGCAAGTGGCCAATGAGGTGATATGGGGTTGATAAACACTCGTCAACACCTGTGCACGGGGTAAACGAACCCCCAGAACGACGCGATCGCGGACGCGGGGCGCCCGGCTGAACCGCAGCGGCCGGGTGGGATCCCGTGCAGACGACAGCGGCCGGGACCTCTCGCGTGGAGAGGCCCCGGCCGGGGTAGGGGTGCCGGCGTCAGCCGAGCGGTTCGCAGATCACCACCGGGATGACTCTGCTCGTGTTGGCCTGGTACGAGGCGAAGTCCGAGTAGCGCTCGACGAGTCGGGGCCAGAGTTCGGCACGCTCCTCCGCGGTCGCCTCCCTCGCCGTCATCGCTCGGGTCCTTCGTCCGACCTGGATCGTGACCTCGGGGTTCACCAGGACGTTCCTGTACCACTGCGGGTGCTTGGGCAGGCCCCCCTGTGAGGCGACCAGCAGGACCCGGTCGCCGTCCGGGAGGTGGAGCAGCGGCACCGTGCGCGGTTCGCCGGACTTGCGGCCCGTCGTGGTCACCAGGCAGACCGGAACAGGTGCCTTCAGCGCCGATCCCACCCGCCAGTTGCCGCCGATCCGGCCGCCGGAGACGCGGTACGTCCAGGTGTTGACGCGGGACATCACCTTGATGATGCCGAGGACCCACGGCTTGGAGCGCCGGGGGTCGTCCACGCCGGTCTCCACCCCGGGGTGGCTCTCGCTCACTTCGACCCCGGCAGCGGCGCGCGGACGATCACGTGCTTGCCCGGGAAGAACGCCGCCAACTCGCGCCGGCTCTCCTTCAGCGCCGCCAGACCGAAGCCCTTCTTGCGCTCCTCGGGGTGGATCCAGATGGCGACGTCGACATCGCCGTCGTCGATCTGCTCGCCGAACACCAGGCCCACCGACTGGCCGCGAGAGGTGTCCACGGCGACGAACCACATGGCCGACTCGGCCTCCACGCGCCGCAGTCCCTCACGCAGTTCGGCCTCGGTCTTCTGTTCGTCCCACGCGCCGCCGGTCGCGGAGGTCTCGTCCGAGGACCGGGAGTGGAAGAGGGACTTGTGGTCCTCCGAGTCGCGGAACGGGTGAAGAGTGAACCCGCCCTGTCCCGCCCGGTCGGATGCGCCGCCCGACTGGCCCAGCAGGTTCTCCAGCGGTGCCCTGAGGACTGATTCGGCCTCGTCGGAAGGAATGGAGAGGAGGTCGGCCAGGGCCGTCGCGGCGTCCTGCCTCGTCTCCGCCGATGCGAGGGCGGCGAAGACCTCGCTCCTGCGGGCTGCGGCTGTCTCGATGGCGTTGCTGCTCATGTCAGATCCTCTCGATGATGCTCGCCGAGGCCTGGGCGCCGCCCGCGCACATCGTGATGAGGGCGCGGTCGCCGTCCGTGCGCTCGAGCTCGTGCAGGGCGGTCGTGATGAGCCTAGCCCCGGTGCTGCCGACGGGATGTCCGATCGCGATGGCGCCGCCGTTGACGTTGACCTTGTCCATGTCCGGCCCGTGGACCTGCGCCCAGCTGAGCAGGACGGAGGCGAAGGCCTCGTTGCACTCGAAGAGGTCGAAGTCGGAGATGGACATCCCCGACCGGTCGAGCACGCGCTGGGTGGCCTGGACGGGGCCGTCAAGGTGGAACTCGGGCTCGCCGCCGACGAGTGCCTGGTGGACGATCCGCGCGCGGGGGCGGAGTCCGTGTGCCTTGGCGACGTCCTCGTCCATGAGCAGGACCGCGGCCGAACCGTCGGACATCTGACTGGAGGTGCCGGCGGTGTGCAGGCCACCCTCCAGCACCGGCTTGAGGCCGGCGAGCGCCTCCGCGGTGGTCTCGCGCAGGCCCTGGTCCCGGGTGACGGACACCGTGCCGCCGGTGTACGTGCCGTCCTTGAGGCGCTCGGGTGCGTCGACGGCGAATGTCTCGCGGTCGAACCGTCCCTCGTCCCATGCCCGCTTGGCGTTGGCCTGGGAACGCACGCCGAGCTCCTCGAGTTGCTCGCGGGTGATCCCCCGACGTGCGGCGATACGGTCCGCGGCGGTGAACTGGTCGGGCAGGTCGATCTCCCAGTCATCGGGCCGCGGCATGCCGTTCTCCCCGTTGCCGACCGCCGCGCGCAGGGCGATCCAGCTCATCGACTCGACCCCGCAGGCGATCCCCACGTCCATGGCTCCGGCGTGGATGAGGTTGGCGATGAAGTGGTTGGCCTGCTGGGCGGACGAGCACTGGCAGTCGATGGTCGTGCACGCGGTTTGCCACGGCAGCCCGGAGGCGAGCCACGCGCCGCGGGTGACGTTGTTGCCCTGGGCGCCGGCCTGGGTGACGCACCCGCCCACGACCTGCTCGACCAGCGACGCGTCGATCCCGGCGCGACGGATGACCTCCTTCTGGGAGGCGCCCAGCAGGTGCGCGGGGTGCAGGCCCGACAGCGCGCCGCGAGCCTTGCCGATCGGGGTGCGAACGGCCTCGACGATGACGGGATTGCCCATGGTGGTCCTTCCGGGTGACCGGGCCCGATGAAACAGGGACCCAGGGGGAACGTGTTCTAGTATGGTGGGTGGAACGTGTTCTAGATTACCGCTCGGGCCCCGGGTTCGCAGTATCCCGGGGTCGTCGGTCGACGAGCACGAGACGCATCCGACGCGGTCAAGGAGTACCAGTGCAGGCAGTCACCATCCCCGAGGGTTTCGACTTCACGGACCCGGAGCTCTACGAGAAGCGGCTCCCGCATCCGGAGTGGGCGCACCTCCGGCGCACCGAGCCGATCCGGTGGTGCTCCAACGAGCCCGGAGCCGACGGCTTCGACGACCACGGGTACTGGGTCGTCACCAAGCACGAGGACGTCAAGGAGATCTCGCGTCGCACCAACGAGGTGTTCTCCACTTTTGAGAACACTGCGATCCCGCGCTTCGCACCGGGTACCGAGCGGGAGATCGTCGAGCTGACCCGCCTTCTGTTCATCAACCAGGACGGCGAGGAGCACAAGAAGTACCGGCGCACCATCTCCAAGGGCTTCACCCCGCGCAACATCGAGAAGCTGCGCGAGCACCTGGCCGAGAAGGCCCGCGTCATCGTGGAGACGGCGGCCGCCAAGGGCAGCGGCGACTTCATCACCGAGGTCGCCTCCGAGCTGCCATTGCAGGCGATCGCCGAGCTCATCGGAATCCCCCTCGAGGACCGGCACCAGATCTTCGAGTGGTCCAACCAGATGACGAGCTACGACGTGCCCGGCAAGGTCGAGGAGTCGCAGATGGCCAACGCCATGGTCCTGTCGTACGCGCAGGAACTCGCGGCCAAGCGTGAGGTCGACCCCCGCGACGACCTGGTTACTAAGCTCATCCAGGCCGACATCGACGGCGAGAGGCTCACCGCCGACGAGTTCGGCTGGTTCGTGGTCCTGCTGGCCGTCGCCGGCAACGAGACCACCCGCAACGCCACCACGCACGGGATGATCGCCTTCCTCGACAACCCCGACCAGTGGGAGCTGTTCAAGGCCGAGCGTCCCGCGACCGCCTACGACGAGATCCTCCGCTGGGCCTCGCCGATCACCTCGTTCCAGCGCACCGCCACCGAGGACGTCGAGATCGGGGGCGTGACCATGAAGAAGGGCGACCGCGCCGCGATCATGTACGGTTCGGCGAACTTCGACGAGGACGTCTTCTCCGACCCCTTCTCGTTCAACATCCTCCGCGACCCCAACCCGCATCTGAGCTTCGGCGGGAACGGCCCGCACTACTGCATCGGGGCGAACCTGGCCAGGCTGCAGATCGAGCTGATCTTCAACGCCATCGCGGACCACCTCCCCAACCTGGAGGCCCTCGGCGAGCCGTCCCGCATCCGTTCGGGGTGGCTCAACGGCATCACCGAGTGGTCGGTCGACTACAAGTGCCCGGTCATGCGCTGATCTGAGTCCGGTACGACGCCCGGCCCACGGCCCCGACCCCGCCTTCTCGCCAGGCCGGGTCGGGGCCGTCGGTTCTCTCGGGGCGGGCCTCGTCGTCGTCTCCCTGAATGGCTCCACCGATTCGGTCGAATCCCATCGGGCGAAGGCGGGAAGAGGGAAGGTAAAAAACATGCTCGACCACCGCTACGTCGATCGAGACGGCGTTCGTCTTCACTACGTCATCGCAGAGCCCGACCCCGCGTCGGCGGACGGTCACCCCGCGCCCGCGGACGGTCACCCCGCGTCGGCGGACGGCCCCCTGGGCACAGTGGTCCTCATCCACGGCTTCCCCCACTTCTGGTTCACCTGGCACCGCATGATCCCCGTCCTCGCCGCCGCCGGGTGGCGGGTCATCGCGCCCGACCTGCGCGGCATGGGGCGTTCGGACGCGCCCGCCGACGTCGAGGCGTACTCGCCGCGTGAGGTGGTCGATGACGTCCTGGCGGTATGCGGCGCCGAGGGCGCGGAGCGCGTCGTACTGGTGGGCTTCGATTTCGGGGCGGGCGTTGCGTACGACACCTGCCATCTGGAACCGGGACGGGTGCGCGCGGTGATCGGGATGGAGAACCCGTTCATGGGAACCGCAGGGTCGGTTCCGCCGCTGGAGGGCTCGGCGATGATGGCCGAGAAGCACTTCCTGCACCTCAACTACCTCACGCAGCCGGGAGTGGCGGAGGCCGATCTCGCCGGTCGCGAGCGCGAATTCCTCACCCGGGTCTTCTACGCGCTGTCCGCCGAGTACCACTACCTCGACGTCTGGCAGCATCCCCCGGGGTCGACCTATCTCGAGGCGCTGCCCGAGGCGCCGCCGCTGCCGTGGAGCTGGTTCACCGTCGAGGAGATGGACGTCTACGAGGCCGAGTACGCGCGCACGGGGTTCGCGGGGCCGCTGCAGTGGTACCGGGCGATGGACGTGTCGTGGTTCGCTCGCAAGAAATTCGAGCGGCAGACCAACCCCGTGCCGTTCTACTTCCTCTACTCCGAGCACGACCCGGACCTCGAGGGATTCCACGGCCGGGATCCGCTCTCCAAGCTCGGGCGCCATCACGACGATGTGCGGATGGTGCGTGCGATCTCCTCACCGGCGGGACATCTCATGCACCTGGAGGCCACGGAGGATACCCACCGGGAGATCCTCGCCTGCCTGGCGGACATTTCGTCTAGTTCGGTCGACGTCTCCCAGCGTTGAGTCGACACCTCGACGCCCACCGCGGCCGCTGACGCATCTCCTGTCGACCAGACTGGGCGCGTGCGTCGCGATCTGAGCGAGTGATCGAAGACGGCGCAGAAACCCGGGAACCAATCCGGCTGCTGAGGTCTGCTGAGGGTGCGTCAGTATCCGAGATGGCGGCGGCTGCGCTGGAGGGCGGCTCTGATGTGCCGGATCACGATCCCCTGTGTCATTCCGGTGGCGACCCTGACGACCTGCCAGCCCATGTCCGTGAGGATCGCTGTCACCTGCAGATCGTAGGTCCACTGCTCCTCGCGGCCATGATGGCGCCCGTCATAGAAGATCGCGACCATCTCGCGTTCGTATCCGAGATCCGCGGTGGCCACTTTCTGCTGGTACTCGTTGTAGATCTCCAACTGGCTGGTCGGAGTGGGCAGATCGGACCGCGCGACGGACAATCGGAGCAGGCTCTCCTGGGGCGATTGCGCGAGAGGGTCACACAGGCGAAGAAGCGTCGTGGCCGCCTTGACGCAATGCTGGCCCACCATCCGACCTGCTGCTGCCGCGACGTCGTCCAGGCTGATGCCGCTGGAGTTGCAGACCGAGTCCACGGCGCAGACCTTCTCGTCTGCTCCCCGTGTCCACCGTGCGATGTCTACCGCGGCTCTCGCTGCGCTCGTTGTCCGGATTCCGGCGAAGCGGCGGAGATCGGCCTCGGGGACCGCGCGCGATGTCCGGCGCACCCGGATGCCCGGTGTGGCCCGGAGCGGACGCGGTGAGTGGACATCGATGACACGCGCGCATTCTCGGGGCGAGTACCACTTCTCGCCGTGCAGGTGAGCAACCGCCCAGCCAGCGAGCACCGCGTCCGCAGGCGCCCACAATGCTGCGGCGTCAATGCGGTCGGCGACGGTGGGTCGGGCGTAGCTCGCGATGTACACCCCGGGGTGCAGTGCTGTGAACCTCGTCGCCAACCCGTGCCGGCTGAGGACTCCGCGGTCGAGTGCATCTCTCGCCGCGAAGGGACGGCCCGCGCGGACAGCCGCGGCGAGCGCATCGCGGTCGAGGGGGCCTGGGAGTTGCCGAGTCGTCGGGTTGTTCCGGTGCATGCGCTCGATGGTCGTCGAGGCGTGGCCTCATGCGATGCTCCGACTGAGCTCGTGTGGATGGAATAGACGACGATCCACAGGGTCCACATCCCCCGCGGGGCCGCGATGCGGGAGTTTGGTCGACGCCACTCGCGCGAGGGAGCCTCATCGTCTGCGCTGCGTCGACGAATCGCTGCGTAGCGTCGACTAAGAGATGGGGGCGGGGAGTGCGACGGGGGCGACGACGACGAGGGCCGCCGTCGCCCGAGGAGGCCGTCAGTGGCTCAGGAACCGAGGCCGTACTTCTCGCCGAAGGCGGCGATGGACTCGAGCTTCTGCTCGGTGGAGCAGTCGAACCCGTGGCCGTCGACCATCCAGGGCATCACGATGATGTCGGTGACCCCGGCCTCCGCCAACTCCGTGAAGCCCCGGGTGCCGAAGCGGTCGAGGCAGACCACCTGGATGGCGAAGGGCTTGCCGTCGCCGCGGTCGGCCAGCGAACGACCGTCGGCCTCGAGGAGTTCTCCGAGCCGCCCGACGGTGGTGACGATCTCGTCGTACCCCATCATGGCGCTGGTCCATCCCTGGCCCACGCGTGCGGCCCGCTTGAGCGCGATCTCGGTGTGCCCGCCCACGTAGAACGGCACCTGCTCGCTCGGGGCGGGGGTGAAGATCAGCTCGTCGAAGTCGAAGTGCTGGCCGTGGAAGTCCATCCACTCACCCCGCAGCGCCTGGCGCATGATCGCCAGCGACTCGTCCGTGCGCTTGCCACGCCCCTTGAACGGCGCGCCGCACCACTCGAACTCGTTGGGATCCCAGCCGATGCCCACGCCGAGGTCCAACCGGTTCCCGGTGAGCAGCGCCACCGACGCGACCTGCCTGGTGAGCAGCAGTGGATTGCGCGGACCGACCTTGAGCACCTGCGGACAGAAGCGGATGGTCGAGGTGGCCCCACCCATGGCGGCGGAGGCGATGAGCGGCTCGACCCACTGGGTGCTGGCGTCCCACATGCGCGAACCGTCGGGGGTGTACGGGTAGTCCTTGTCCTGGCGCCGCGGGTGGAACAGCGAGTCGGGCAGGACGATCCGGTCGAAGCCGGCGGCCTCGGCACCGCGGGCGATGTCGATGATCTGGTCGACGGGGGAGAAGGAGATGGGGACGGAGAACTCGGCGTCCACTACGCGGCTCATGGTCACTGGCCCTTTCCGGCGGCGCCGGCGATGGCAGCCCTGTCGTCGTCGGTGAGCGGCCGCAGTCCCGAGGACATGGCCACGTCCTGCTCCCAGAAGGCGCGAAGGGAGACCAGACGGCCGTCGGAGTCGACCCGGTAGTCCACGGCGATGTCGATTTCCATGACGTTCTCGCCCATGTGGGTGCGCATGGTGCCGATGCAGAGCAGTTCGTCGCCCACGGCGATCCCGCGATCGAAGCGGAACTCGATGTGGTCCGGTGTGGCCACGGCTTTCTCCCAGAACTCCAGGAGCCGCTGCGTGCCGGTGTGGCCGATGCCCTCGGCGTCGAACATCGACGGTCCCACGGGATCCTCGATGGTGCCCTCGGGGGACCATCCGGCGATCCAGGCGTCGCGGTCGCCGGCGTTGGTCGCGGCCCACGAGCGGCGCGCGGCGGCGTAGGCGGGGCTGGCCAGGGCGGCGTCGCTCATCTCGAGCGGCCGGTACTGGCCGGTCTCATCCAGGTAGGGGTTGCTCATTCCTTGCGCTCCGTTCCGACAACCCACATCGAGAAGTACTGGGACCCGCCGCCGTAGGCGTGGCCGAGGGCCTTGCGTGCTCCCGGGACCTGGTGCTCGTCAGCGCGGCCCATGACCTGCCGTGCGGCCTCGGCGAAGCGCAGCATCCCGGAGGCGCCGATCGGAA
>NZ_JAALDX010000547.1:0-248 GCF_014145095.1 Dietzia sp. SLG310A2-38A2
ATCGCGTGCGACAACCTCAAGACCGGCGTGATCAGACATCCCCGCGACGGTGAGATCGTCTTCAATGATGCCTTCGGGGAGATGGCCGCCCACTATTCGGCCGCGGTACTGCCCGGCCGGGTGCGCAAGCCCAAGGACAAGGCGAGCGTGGAGAACACTGTGGCGCACGTGGCCACGTAGGTCATCGCCGCCCTACGTGCGCGGCAGTTCGCGACGCTCGCTGAGCTCAAGTCGGCGATCGCCGACCA
>NZ_JAALDX010000547.1:551-1225 GCF_014145095.1 Dietzia sp. SLG310A2-38A2
ACGCCTGGCCAGCCACGTGCTACTGCCCGAGACCGTGGTCAACGCCTACCGGACCAACGATGCTGATCTGCCGGCCGGGCCGAAGTACCGGCAGTGGGACCAGAGCAGGGTCCGTGAATGGGCCGAACGAGTCGGCCCCTCGGCGCTCGTCGTCACCGATCGGATCTTCGAATCGGTACCCGTCGCCGAACAGGTCATCAACCCCGCTCTGGCCGTGCTGCGGTTGACCCGCCGCTATTCGGCCGAGCGGGTCGAGGCCGCGTGCCGGATCGCGTTGGCCGGGCCGATCCGCTCCCCGCGGTACGCCCACCTGCGCCCGATCCTGGAAACCGGTCAGGACAAACCCGCACCACCGACCGGCAGGGCCAGCCAGGACCGGCCCGCCCAGGACGCCGGCGGGTATGTGCGTGGGGCCGACTACTACTCCGCAGGAGGTGCCCGATGACCCGGCTCGATCCCGAGACCCGCCGCAAGCTGCGCGAGATGGGCGCCACCGCGATGCTGGAGGCGTTCGAGGCCCGCGATGAGACCCTCATGCTGGGAATGGGGTTCGAGGACCAGGTCAAGATCGTCGTCGACGAGGCCCACTCCTCGTACACCCACTCCAAAGTCGAGGGACTGATCCGGCGAGCCGGCCTGCGCTATCCGAACGCCGACCTCAGGCGGCTGGACAT
>NZ_JAALDX010000547.1:1235-1439 GCF_014145095.1 Dietzia sp. SLG310A2-38A2
TACCGCCAGAGCGGGGTTCATGCCCTGCTCGACGACGGGCACCGATTCGAAGATCCGATCGGTCACGACCAGCGCCGAGGGGCCCACCCGCTCGGCCCATTCCCTGACCCGCGACTGATCCCACTGCCGGTACTTCGGCCCGACCGGCAGATCAGCATCGTTCGTGCGGTACTCGTTGACCACGGTCTCGGGCAGCAGCACGTG
>NZ_JAALDX010000547.1:1449-1759 GCF_014145095.1 Dietzia sp. SLG310A2-38A2
GCCAAAGTCGAGGGGCTGATCCGGCGAGCCGGCCTGCGTTACGCGAACGCCGACCTCAGGCGGCTGGACATGCTCCAAGAGCGTGGCCTGGACCAGGGCGTGATCGCCCAGCTCGGCGCCTGCTCGTTCATCGACCGGCACCAGAACGTCGTCTTCCAGGGCTTCACCGGCTCCGGAAAGTCCTACCTCGGCTGCGCCCTGGCCAAGCAGGCATGTACCCACCGAATCCGGGCGCATTACATTCGGATGCCGGATCTGGCCGAGGCGTGGGCGTTGGCGCAGGACAAGCCGAACGGCAAGACGACGTTCT
>NZ_JAALDX010000547.1:1769-2041 GCF_014145095.1 Dietzia sp. SLG310A2-38A2
AATGCGCCCTGGCCAAGCAGGCATGCACCCACCGAATCCGGGCGCACTACACCCGGATTCCGGATCTGGCCGAGGAGTGGGCACTGGCCCGCGACAAGCCGAACGGCAAGACGACGTTCTTGAAGAAGTACGCCGCCTTCACGCTGCTCGTGCTCGACGAATGGCTCCTCGACCCGCCGGACGACGGCATGCGCAGCATGCTGCTCGAACTCCTCGAGCGACGCTACGGACACGCCTCGACGGTGTTCTGCACCCAATACGCCCAGAAGGAC
>NZ_JAALDX010000547.1:2051-2567 GCF_014145095.1 Dietzia sp. SLG310A2-38A2
GCTCGAAAGTCGCTGGTGGCCGCGGTGCACCTCGAGCATCGACTCGGTGATCCTCAGGTCGACCTTGGCGCCCACGTGCGGGTACGGCACAGAGTAATAGTTGCGGGCGAAGGACACGTGGCCGTTGCGCCCGACCTTCCGGCCGTAGACCCAGCGACTGATCTCGTACCCGGTGGCCGGCAGCGGCCGCAGTAACTCCTTCTCCTCGGAGGTGAACACGCTGGCCCTGGAGCCGGCTCGCTTCTGGAACGGCTCGGCGTTGTACGCCTCGAGTTGGTCGGCGATCGCCGACTTGAGCTCGGCGAGCGTCGCGAACTGCCGCGTACGTAGGGCGGCGATGATCCAGGTGGCCACGTGCGCCACGGTGTTCTCCACGCTCGCCTTGTCCTTGGGCTTGCGCACCCGGCCGGGCAGTACCGCGGCCGAATAGTGGGCGGCCATCTCCCGGTAGGCGTCATTGAGGATGATCTCACCGTCGCGGGGATGTGTGATCACGCCGGTCTTGAGGTTGTCGCA
>NZ_JAALDX010000547.1:2577-2649 GCF_014145095.1 Dietzia sp. SLG310A2-38A2
GCAGCGTCGCGAACTGCCGCGCACGCAGGGCGGCGATGATCCACGTGGCCACGTGCGCCACGGTGTTCTCCA
>NZ_JAALDX010000547.1:2882-3116 GCF_014145095.1 Dietzia sp. SLG310A2-38A2
GGGCCCGTAGCCAGGTGTCCTGCTTCATGTCCAGGGTCGGTTCGACGAAGGAGTACCGACTGAACGGCAGGCACGCCACGAACAGATACACCCGGGTCGACTCGCCCGTCACCGGATCGGTCAGCTGCATCGTCGGGCCGGACCAGTCGACCTCGACGGTCTGCCCGGCCTTGTGCCCGACGCGGGAGGCTAGCCCAGCGATCTGCACATGCTGCTGGTACTGCTTGCAGAACC
>NZ_JAALDX010000547.1:3126-3511 GCF_014145095.1 Dietzia sp. SLG310A2-38A2
CCCGCGGCCCCGAGCCGCCGAAGAACTCGAACTTCGCCACGTGGGCCCGTAGCCAGGCGTCTTGCTTCATGTCCAAGGTCGGTTCGACGAAGGCGTACCGGGAAAACGGCAGGCACGCCACGAAGAGATACACCCGGGTCGCCTCGCCAGTGGCCGGATCATTCAGCTGCATCGTCGGCCCCGACCAGTCCACCTCGACGGTCTGTCCGGCCCTGTGCCCGACGCGGGAGGCCAGCCCGGCGACCAGTACATGCTGCTGGTACTGCCTACAGAACCGGTCGTACCCCATCGCTGGCGAACCCGAGCCCGCGCACCGGTCGGCGTACTCCCCGTGCAGCAACTTCATTGTCACACCGCCCCGGGCCATCTCCCGATGCACCTCGGC
>NZ_JAALDX010000547.1:3632-3896 GCF_014145095.1 Dietzia sp. SLG310A2-38A2
AGCGGGAGGAGCCTAAGAAGGTGGCTCTGAACGCGAATAACGGTGGCTCCGACGACGTCCAAACCGTCAAGCAGCTGCCGGCTCCCAGACCCGATACGACTGGCCCTCAGAAGAGCGAATACTCAGTCAGCGACGCCGAGGTGGAGGACGTCGTTCGGCAACTGGTGTGGAAGCCAGATGCGCAGGGACGCCGGAAGATTCAGCCAGCCGGGCTGTACGGGCGCCGCAAAATGCTGGCCGAGGTGCGCCGGGCCGGGCTGGCCA
>NZ_JAALDX010000547.1:3906-4013 GCF_014145095.1 Dietzia sp. SLG310A2-38A2
TTCACTGTACGGCAGATGGCGCCGGCGAGCAGGCTGGCAGTAGCGTTCAAGGCGGGTGCTGCGTGTCCGATCCGAGAAATGAGTGTGCCAGTCTGAATTGGCCCCAC
>NZ_JAALDX010000547.1:4023-4974 GCF_014145095.1 Dietzia sp. SLG310A2-38A2
CTCTGTACTCGGCGTGCGATACGGTGATGATCTCGTTGGAGTCTTCGGCCTTGATTTCCGCACGAAGACTTTCGCCTGCCTCGCGGCGGATCGCGATTACTTTTGCAACGAAAACGAAGTCAGCAGCCCCGGCGATCATCCGCGGATCTCCGACGTCCCAGGCCCAGCACACCGGTCCAACGCCGGTAGCGATTCTATGGCGTCTTTTCATTGCACTCCTTAGCCGCTGACGATGCCGCCTCGCTCGGTTCTCCGGTATGGGTGTCGAGGTACGCGGCAAGCATCGAGTCCCACTCATCTTTGGAGATTGCGAGGTAGGCGGCTCCACAGGACAGGTGTGTGCCTTCTAAAACGGTATCGGCCTCGTGTTGCAGAGCTAGTCCTTCGGCCATCCAGCCGAAACGGTCGAAGCCGGGTTGCCACCTAGGTGGTTCGCCCCGCTCCATTGGAAGACCGACGAAATTCTCGGTGTACTGGAGTTGCCAAGCGTCCAGCTTGTCCCAGATATCTCCGGCTGAGTCCACCACATGGCCATCGTAACGCTCCACGTTGGCTTTGATTGCAGCCGACAATGTCGACAGTTCGGGCGGCATCCGGCTACTGCCGAATGGTTGGAACGGCATGGCCTTCCGGTCGATCAGGTCCGTCCTGCCATCGAGCTTGCGATACCCTGACCGGTCGGGGACTTCGGCGTCGACCCGATCAATGACAGCCGGGGGAACCGAGTCGAAGAAGGTCGCTTCCACGTAGTAGTAGGGAAGCTCATTTCTAATGAGATCGGCCAGCCTGAGTCCTTCGAGAGCGGTGTCGACGAACGTTGAATCACTGACTGCCGGTAGACCGCAGCAATTGACATGCGCACACCGTGTGAACTCTGGCACCCAGGTCCGGATCCTCTCGCCGAGGTCGTTGGTGAGGAATAGTGAACCTCCCTGGATCTGTCGGAGGGTT
>NZ_JAALDX010000548.1:0-129 GCF_014145095.1 Dietzia sp. SLG310A2-38A2
GAGTACGTGCAGTCCAACTTCGTGCGGGGTATCAGCAAGATGATGGTGCGCCTCACCCCGAAATCCGGAAAATGACATCGCAGCGAGCCCTCATCATCGGTGCCAGCCATGCCGGAGCCCAACTCGCGG
>NZ_JAALDX010000548.1:139-2676 GCF_014145095.1 Dietzia sp. SLG310A2-38A2
CCGGGGGATCAGCAAGATGATGGTCCAACTCACCCCCAAGGCTGGAACATAATGCCGCAGCGGGCCCTTGTCGTGGGGGCCAGCCATGCCGGAGCCCAACTCGCGGCGAGCCTACGGCAGGACGGGTGGAGCGGTGAGATCGTCCTCATCGGCGAGGAGCCCACGGTGCCCTACCAGCGCCCGCCACTGTCGAAGGCGTATCTCGCCGGGAAAACCACCCTCGACGAGATCACCATCCGCAGTTCGGACTTCTACTCCAAGCAGCGAATCCAGCTTCTCAACGCGCACGTGGAGGCGATCGACCGCTCGGCTGGGCACATCGTTATGAGCACCGGCGACACACTGACATACGACAAGCTCGCGCTGTGCACGGGAGCCCGCCCTCGTCAGCTCCGCGTTCCTGGGGCCGATCTCGCCGGGGTCCATTACCTTCGGACCGCCGCAGACGTCGAGTTGATCCGCACGTCCGCCGCCCCCGGGCGGCGGGTGGTGATCGTCGGGGGCGGCTACATCGGACTTGAGACGGCCGCCTCGCTACGGGCACTGGACCTGGACGTCACCGTGCTCGAGGCGACCACTCGCGTCCTCGAGCGGGTCACTGCTCCCGACGTCTCGACGTTCTTCGAGCGGATCCACCGAGAGGAGGGCATCGATATCCGAACGGGCGCCAAAGTCGCAGCATTAGTCGGAGACGACTGCGTCCGCGAGGTCCTCCTGTCCACTGGCGAGTCGATCCCGGCTGATCTGGTCATCGTGGGCATCGGTGTTGAACCGAGAACAGAACTCGCCGACGCTGCGGGTCTCGTGGTCGACAACGGCATCGTGATCGACGACCATGCCCGGACCGAGGACCCCGACATCGTGGCCGCCGGAGATTGCACAAGCCATGACATCGCCCGTTACGGCTGCCGTATACGCATGGAGTCCGTGTCGAGTGCGGGGGAGCAGGCCAAGGTCGCCGCCTCGACCGTCTGCGGAAAATCTAGGAAGATCGAGGCGCTTCCCTGGTTCTGGTCAGATCAATACGATCTCAAGCTGCAGATCGCCGGTCTCAACACCGGTTACGACGAAGTCGTCCTCAGCGGTGACCCCACCCGGGACCGCGACTTCAGCTGCTTCTACCTCCGTGGTGGCGAGCTCCTTGCTGCAGACTGCATCAACCGCCCCCGCGATTTCATGTTCAGCAAGCGAGCCATCACCCAGCAGCTTCCCGTCGATAGGGCCGAGCTGATGCTCGGCGGACTTGCCCGCAGTTGATCGATCGTGGGTGTTGGATACGACGAGCAGCGACCGTGTTTCGGAAAGGAACATCAATTGACGACCGTGATTCGCCACCCTCGTCGAGCGGGGTGGGACCCGGAGTGTGAAGCGATTCGGCACCACATGCTGCGCACCTACACCTGCCCAGCGTTGAGACCGTCGTAGAGACACTGAGGTGAGACACCCGGTCAGTGTGGATTGAGGCTGGGGCCTCGTCGCGCCGGCGGCGGATCCGCAGGGCCCGTGGTCCGACCGGGCGAAGCGCCGGTCCTTTACCGCGGACTTCACACGTCGGATCGTTGCTGAATATGATGCGGCCCCCGCCGGCGCGAAGGGCGCCGTCCTGCGCCGGGGGCGTCTCTATGATTCGCACGTCAAGGAATAGCGGGCCGCGATCGCCGCCGGCACCCTGGGCGGGGTGAAGAAGGCTGGCCGCAGCCCGCGCAGTCCCGAGCAGGCCCGCATCGCCGAGCTGGAACGCAAGCTCGGCAAGGCTGAGGCCGAGTCGGCGCGTAAGGACGAGGTCCTCGCCGAGATCCAGTCCCACCCTGCGCACGTCCTCGATCCGCTGTTCGATCATGTGACCGAGCGCGGCGGTGATGAGGTCCTCCCGGGTCGGGAAGTGGTGCTGTGCGGCGCCCCGGGAGACGCCGGCGGCGGCGGCCACCGCACCCACGGTGGTCGCCGCCCAGCCCTGTGTCGCCAGGAGATCGATGGAGGCACCGAGCAGTCGTTCCCGCGTGAGGCGGCTACGGTCCTGCTTGGGGGTCCGTTGCTCGGGCTCCGTCATACATCCTCCTGTTACCAGTCCTGCTCGTCGTAGATGATCACACCGCGGATGTTCTTGCCGTCGCGCATGTCCTGGTACCCCTGGTTGATCTCCTCGAGCCGGTACGTCTTGGTGACGAGCTCGTCCAGTTTGAGGTTCCCGGCGCGGTACTGGTGCAGCAGGTGCGGGATCTGCTTGCGCGGGCCGGTGCCACCGAAGATGGCGCCCTGCAGTGTCTTCTGCTGCATCGCCAGGTCCATGATTGACACCTGGGCGTCGACGGCCATCATGTCCCCCAGGCCCACCACGACACACCGGCGGCCCTTGCCCGTGAGGAGCAGACCGGGGAGCAGGTCTTTGCCCTCGACCACGCCCATCGTGAGGATGACCAGATCGGCCATCCGACCCCAGCTGATCTCTCCGACCAGTGCCATCGCCTCGTCCATGGAGCTGCAGGTGTGGGTGGCCCCGAACTCCTTGGCCTTCTCGCGCTTGAACTCGACCGGGT
>NZ_JAALDX010000548.1:2686-3165 GCF_014145095.1 Dietzia sp. SLG310A2-38A2
CGCGCCCTGCAGGGTCTTCTGCTGCATGGCCAGGTCGAGGATGGAGATCTGCGCGTCGACGGCCATCATGTCCCCCAGCCCCACCACGACGCAGCGGCGCCCCTTGCCGGTGAGCATCAGCCCGGGCAGCAGGTCCTTCCCGTCCACCACACCCATGGTCAGCAGGACCAGGTCCGCCATGCGACCCCAGCTGAGCTCCCCCACCAGCGCCATGGCCTCATCCATCGAGGAACACGTGTGCGTCGCCCCGAACTCCATCGCCTTCTCGCGCTTGAACTCGACCGGGTCGACGGCGACGATAGCGCGCGCACCCGCCGCCGCTGCACCCTGGACCGAGTTGATGCCGATCCCACCGACTCCCACGACCACCACGATGTCGCCCTCCTTGGCGCCGCCGATCTCCGTGGCCGAGCCCCAACCGGTGCACACCCCGCAGCCGAGAAGTGCGGCTTTGTCCAGCGGGATGTCCTTCTCGATCT
>NZ_JAALDX010000548.1:3175-3786 GCF_014145095.1 Dietzia sp. SLG310A2-38A2
CACGGCCACGATCACGCGCGCCCCCGCCGCGGCGGCGCCCTGGACGGAGTTGATCCCGATTCCGCCCACACCTACCACCACCACGACGTCGCCCTCTTTGGCCTGGCCGATCTCTGTGGCCGAGCCCCACCCCGTACAGACTCCGCATCCGAGCAGGGCGGCCTTGTCCAGCGGGATGTCCTTCTCGATCTTGACCACCGAGGACTGGTGGACGGTGACGTGCGGCGCGAACGTGCCCAGCACGCACATGGTCGCCACGGGCTCACCGTCGGCGGTGTGCACCCGGTAGCCGTCGTCGCTGATCGCCCGGCCGCTCAGCAGCCCGGCGCCGTTGTCACAGAGGTTCTGCAGACCCTCGGAGCAGGGCGGACAGGTGCCGCAGGCCGGGATGAACGCGAGGACGACGTGGTCCCCCACCTCCAGCCCGGTGACACCCTCTCCCACCTTGGTCACGACTCCCGCGCCCTCGTGGCCACCCATGATGGGATAGGTCTCGAACTGCAGGTCCCCGGTGAGCAGGTGCTCGTCCGAGTGACAGAGCCCCGAGGCGGCGAGTTTGACCTGCACCTCCCCCGCTATCGGGTCGTCGATGTCGACGTCGACGATCTCCC
>NZ_JAALDX010000548.1:3796-4501 GCF_014145095.1 Dietzia sp. SLG310A2-38A2
TGACGGACGACTGGTGCACGGTGACGTGCGGGGCGAACGTCCCCAGGAGGCACATGGTGGCCACGTCCTCACCGTCGGCGGTGTGCACCCTGAAGCCGCCGTCGCTGATCGCACGCCCGGTGAGCAGTCCCGCGCCGTTGTCGCAGAGGTTCTGCAGGCCCTCTGAACACGGCGGGCAGGTACCGCAGGCGGGGATGAACGCCAGGACGACGTGGTCTCCCTCCTCTAGGCCGATCACACCCTCGCCGACCTTGGTGACGACCCCGGCACCCTCGTGACCGCCCATGATCGGGTAGGACTCGAACTGCAGGTCGCCGGTGAGCAGGTGCTCGTCCGAATGGCAGAGGCCCGATGCGGCCAACTTGACCTGGACCTCTCCCGCCTTGGGATCGTCGATGTCGACGTCGACGATCTCCCAGGCGTCCTGCTTGGGTTCACGGATGATGGCTGCTCTGGTGCGCATGGCTTTACCTCTCGGGTGGAACACGGGCGATGTGGTGACGGTCACACATCAACGACATCGCATACGCTACGCGTCCGGCGTCGCCCAGGAGGGCGGTCGGCGTTCAAGAAATGCGGTCATCCCCTCGGCCACCTCGGCGGTGGTGAACAGTCGGGCGGTCACCCCGGCGAGGTCCTCTCCGCGGGCGTCGAGATCGGCCAGGATCGGCCCCGCGAGCAGCGCCTTGTTCTCCGCCAGTCCCT
>NZ_JAALDX010000548.1:4511-11893 GCF_014145095.1 Dietzia sp. SLG310A2-38A2
CCGTCCTGCTTGGGCTCACGGATGATGGCGGCCTTGGTACGCATGGCTTTACCTCTCGTTGCGGGTTTCTGTGATGTGTGTCGAGTCATATATCTGTGACAATCGCATACGCTACGCGTCGGGCGTCGCCCAGGAGGGCAATCGGCGTTCGAGAAATGCGCTCATCCCCTCGGCCACCTCGGGCGTCGTGAACAGCCGCGCGGTGACCCCGGCGAGGTCGTCTCCACGGGCGTCGAGCTCGGCAATCATCGGCGCGGCCAGCAGCGCCTTGTTCTCCGCCAGTCCCTGCGGCGAGCAGGGCCGGAAGGAGTCGACGAGCTCGTCGACGGCGGCGTCGAGGTCCTCCACCGCGTCCGAGAGCAGGCCGATCCGCCGGGCGTGCGCGGAGTCGAACTTCTCGCCGGTCAGCAGCACGCATGCGAGATCCCGTGAGTTCACGCGTGCCGCCAACGGTACGGAGATCATGACGGCCGCCAGGCCGAGGCGGACCTCGGTGAGCGCGAAGGTGGACGACGGTCCGGCGACGGCGAGGTCGCAGGCCGCCACCAGACCCATCCCACCGGCGCGGACGTGACCGTCGACGGCCGCGATCACCGGCTTGGGATGCGCGATGATCGCCCGGAGCAGGCCCAGGAACATCCGGGCCAGCGTCCACTACGGCACCGCCACCGACGTCCAGGCACGACGCCAAGCCGTCCTCGACGCCGCCTACCACGCCCACCCGCAACGGTTCAGCCGACGACCGCAACCGCCGAAACTTCCAGAGAAGGCCACCATCAACGACCCCGCCAGACGAGCCAAAACTGGTTACGTTCCAACACCCTGAAATGTCTCATTTGATTTGACTTACTCAGTAGCGTCCGACTAGCTTGTGGGCACCGTCAGGTTTGGACAAACTACGTGATCTGACTCACTCGCAGAGATGACAGCATCCCGGAAGGAATGTCCATGGACGAGGGAATCGGCAGCTGGGTCACGACGAGGGCATTCCTCTCCGGGGACCGGATCGCTCTCGTCGACGGTGAGCGGCGTCTGACCTACTCCGCCCTAGACAGCAGCACCAATCGACTGGCCCGGGCACTGAGCGCCCTCGGCGTCCGACGGGGCGATCGGGTGGCAGGGCTCCTGCTCAACAGCACCGCGTTCATAGAGACGATGCTGGCCACGGCCAAGCTGGGCGCGGTGTTCGTGCCCATGAACGTGCGTCTTGCGCCGGCCGAGATCACCTATCTCTTGGCGGACTCGGGCGCAGACGTGTTCGTGTATTCGGCGCCCCTGGCTCCGGGGGCACGCGCGGCTGTGGCCGGCGAGGGAGTACGCGTCCGATCCCGCCTGGTCGTCGGCGGCGAACCCGAGGACGGCGAGCTGCGCTATGAGCACGTGTTGGCCAACGGTGAGGCCCGTCCAGTCAGCGCCGACGTCGATCGGAGCAACGTGTCGTGCTTGATGTACACGTCCGGAACCACAGGGCGACCCAAGGGCGCGATGCTGACCCACGACAATCACCTGTGGAACGTCGTGAACAGCTTGTCCTTCGGGCGCGGCTTGCGTGAGACCGACGTCACGGTGACCGTGGCGCCGATGTTCCACATCGGGGGCCTCGGGATCCACACCCTGCCGCTGCTGTACGTCGGCGGGACCAACGTACTGCTTCCCTCGTTCGACCCGGCGCAGACCCTGAAGGCGATGTCCCGAGAGAGGGCCACCGTGCAGTTCATGGTCCCGGCCATGTGGGCAGCGCTCATGTCGGAGCCTGGCTTCGACGACTTCGACCTGTCCTCGCTGGAGCTCGCCGTCTCCGGTGGAGCGCCCTGCCCTCTGCCGGTCATTGATTTCTATCAGGGTAAGGGGCTGCCCTTCCAGGAGGGTTTCGGAATGACCGAGACCGCTCCGATCGTGTCCGTCTTGGACGCCGATCACGTCAAGGAGAAGGCCGGATCCATCGGCCGCGCGGTGTTCCACGTTGAGGCGCGCATCGTTGATGACGCCGACAAGGACGCGCGCACCAACGAGGTCGGAGAGCTCGTCCTCCGGGGACCCAATGTGTTCGCGGGCTACTGGGGTCTCCCGGAAGCCACGGCCGAGGCCTTCCGCGGCGGCTGGTTCCACACCGGTGACCTGGGCCGCATAGACGCCGAGGGGTTCATCACGCTCGTCGACCGCAAAAAGGACATGATCATCACTGGCGGCGAGAACGTCTACCCGATCGAGGTCGAGCAAGTGCTCTACCGGCACCCGGCCGTTCGTGAAGTGGCCGTCGTCGGCGTCCCCGACGTCCGCTGGGGCGAGACCCCGGTGGCCACCGTGGCGCTCCAGGACGGCGCCGAGCCGACCGGCGAGGAACTCATCGCATACACCCGGGAGCGGCTTGCCCACTTCAAGTGCCCCACCAGGATCGAGTTCGTAGCCGAGCTGCCCCGCACAGCGACCGGCAAGGTGCTCAAGACGGTGCTACGGCAGCAGCACGGCGGCAACGAACACGCCGTGCGCCGCTGAAGCCCAGTTCAGACTGCTCCCGACGCCCGGCGCAGGTCACTATTCGAGTGAGAGGAACCGGACGGCGACCTCGGAGATCTTCCGCGCTGTCGCGGTTCGGTCCCACTTGGGGAGCGCAAGATGACTGACCGTCAGGCGCACCAGGGTGTCGGCCGCGTCGATGACATCGCCCGGGGGGAGACCCGGATAACTCTCCGCGACCCATCCGGCCAGGGTGTCGGAGGCGAGGTCGAGAAGCGGTGCGGATGTCGTGAGCAGCGGGAGCATCCCCGTGGACGCCTGACCTCCCGCATCAAGGTCACGGTTGGAGATGAGCACCGCCTTGAGCAGGGGGCTGCGCCCGGCCTCGTTCAAGGTGTAGTCGACGGCGGCTGCGATGCCTCGCTTCGCATCGCCGATGTGCGCCTCCAGCGCGCCCCGGATGCCCTCGAGGAAGCGCGAGGCCTCCCGGAGTACGACGGCTTCTCCGAGGCCGGCCTTGTCACCGAACTCCTTGTACAGAGCCGCCCGCGACACCCCGGCACGATCAGCCACCTGCCCCATGCGCACCCGGTCCCAGCCGCGGTCGACAGTCAGGTCGTGGGCAGCCTCGAGGACAGCCAGGCGCATGTGCTCCTTGAATCGTTCGCGCATTGACGGTGCCCGCATGACAGAAAGGTTAGCGATTCCTGTCTCGCGATCGACTCGCGTCACTGACTTGGACACGGCCACACGCTACCTAGCGTGCTCGTCGGCCAGTTGGTCGACCATCGCTGCGAGGGTGTCCTGAAGTCTTTGCACACCCGCAGCGGCTGCCGTCGCCGTCGGCAATTCTCGGAGGTCCTCGAGCGGGACCGGGTCCCCGACCAGCAGGGTGACCCGACGACGGCGGCCCAGCACCACCCTTCCTTCGTAGGCTGGCGCGATGGCCTGCACACCCCATTGGGCGACGGGGATCAATGGGACTGACGTCTCGAGCGCGATGCGAACAGCACCCGACCTGAGCGACATCAGACGTGCATCCGGTCGGTTCGTGATCGATCCCTCCGGGTAGACGACGACGAGGGCGCCGCGATCCACTGCTTCGATCGCGGCGCGGATCCCGGCTCGCCCGTCGGAGCGGTCGACCTGGACGTGGCCGGCCGACCGAAACCACCAGCCCACTGCTCTGCTCTGAAACAGGCTTGATTTTGCCATGAACCAGGGGGTCCGGCCCTGGGCGAGGACCATCTCCGCGAGGAAGAGCGGGTCGGCTTGGGAGACATGGTTGGCCGCCAGTACTGCGCCCCCCGACCCGGGAAGGCGCTCTGTACCGCGCCAGTCCGCTCTCCTGACGAGCAGCAGAAGGGGTTTGCAGACGACCAACGCGAGCCACCATGCAGGGCCGCGGGCGTCCGCGGGTGCGCGTCGCACGCCTGCGGACTGATGCGAGTCACGGGCGCCCGGAACGAAAGGCAGAAGTCTCATCGCGGGCCCTGCCGTCGACCTCCAAACCATCCTTGTTCACCTCGGGGGTCAGACGTTCGGTGGTGACCACGACCAGTGGTCGGTCTGCTTGCTCACACCGCCACCTCCGGTGTCAGGGCAGTCGTGTCGACGGCGACTTGGCCGAGAATGCCGTTGGTGGTCATGGAGTCCCCGGGCGGTTGACGCTGTCAGCGGCGACCGGCTCGCCCTGCCTGAGGTAGTAGCAGGTGCGGTTTCGGTCAGAGGTGGGGTCACCGCTCAGGACGATGTCGTCATAACCGTTGTTGAGTCCCGCGATCCGCAGCTTGTGGTCGTACTGGTCCGACCGGGACCATGGGAGCGCCGACACCTTCTTGTCCCTTCCGCAGATCGTCCTTGTTCCTTCCACAGGTCTTCGAGAAGGAGGTCGCTGGTAGGGCAACATCGGCTCGTCACCGGCCCACGATGTCACCGGACCAACCCTCCCGGCGGAGGCGGGTGGCCGACTGCGCGCCGGCATGGCTGGCGCCGACCACCACCGCGCGCCCCGAACTCATCCGGTTCCCTTGGGGGTGAGCTCGACCATCAGCTTGCTGATGCCGCGAACGAAGTTGGACTGCACGTACTCCGGCTCACCGACGACATCGATCCTCTCGAAGCGTGGGAGCAGCTCCTCCCAGAGGATCCGCAACTGCAGCTCGGCCAATCGGTTGCCCATGCACCGATGGACGCCGAACCCGAAAGCGATGTGGTTGCGGGCGTTGGGCCGGTCGATGATCAACTCGTCCGGCCGCTCGAACACGGACTCGTCCCGGTTGCCCGAGGCGTACCACATGACCACCTTGTCACCCTTACGGATGAACTGACCGTTCAAGATGGTGTCAGCTTTGGCGATTCGGCGCATGTAGGCCAACGGTGTCTGCCACCGGATAATCTCGGAGACCATGTTGGGGATCAGGCCGGGGTCGGACTTGAGCTTCTCGAACTGGTCCGGGAACCGGTTCAGCGCCAGAACGCCGCCGCTCATCGAGTTGCGGGTCGTGTCGTTGCCCCCGACGATCAACAGGATCAGGTTGCCGGCGAACTCCATCGGACGGTCGATCAGGTCCTTGGTGGCCTCGTCGCTCTGCAACATGGTGATCAGGTCGAAACCCGGCTCTTCTCCCTCCGCCAGGCGGGCGGCCTTGTCATGCCACAGTGCGCTGAGTCCACGCGCCATGTCGACCATGCCCTTGAACAGCTCGTCGTTGTCGGAGGGCCCTCCATTGGCCTGCTCCATGGAGGTGGCCAGGTCCGACCACTCGACAAGCTTGTGGCGCTGCTCGTAGGGGAAGTCCAGCAAGGTCGCCAGCATGCGCGCGGTGAGCTCGATCGACACCGTCCTCACCCAGTCGAAAGGCTCGTTGACGGGCAGGTTGTCCAGGACGTCCCTGACGCGCTCCCGGATGAGGCCCTCCATCTCGCGCAGGTTCTTGGGAGCCACCACGCCTTGGACGGCGCGCCGTTGAACGTCGTGCCTGGGCGGATCCATGGCGATGAACATGGCGATGTCCATGAACCGCGGCGGCGCCCCGATGACGATCAGGGGCTCGGCGGAGAAGGCCTCGTGGTTCTTGTCCACAGCGATGATGTCGGCGTGCCGCGTCACCGACCAGAACGGCCCGAACGGACTGTTGGGCTGGTAGTGCACCGGGGCCTCGTTACGCAGGCGCTCGAAGTAGGGGGCCCACTGCCCCTGTCGGTACAGGAAGGGGTTGCTGAGGTCGATGTCTTCGAGCGCGAGTTCTTCGACCGGCGGGATCGGGCGTTCGACGAACATCTTCTGCCCGTTCGTGCCCGTCAACCAACGTCGGCTCTTGTCGTAGAGGTGCGCGGCCTGGACCTGGCGATCCAGGGGTATGGCGGCGTCGACCTTCGTCTTCACTGCGTCAGGGATCTTCATCTCGTCAACACCTCCTGTTACATCTGGAATTCAGGCAACTGCACGGTCAAGCCGTCCCATGACCGGGAGACCTGGACTTGGCACGACAGCCGCGACGTCGGCTCTCGCTCGGGGTTCATCGACAGCATCTCCTCCTCCTCCGGGCCGGAGGGGCCGACCTTGGCGGCCCAGGCGGAATCGACGATCACGTGGCAGGTGCCGCATGCGGCCTCTCCGCCGCAGTCACCATCGATGCCCGGAATGGCGTTGTTCGTGGCGACCTGCATCAGCGAGCAGCCCTCCTCGATGGGCGCCTCGTGCTTCTCCCCGTCGTATGACACGAAGGTAACGACTGTCATCTACAACTCCCTCACTATTGACTACGTCATCGACATTTTCTCCAGTATTGTCGTTGATATCGGCGATGACCATGTTGAATCGTGTCATCCTGCTGTGAGATCGGGTCACGTGAGGAGCGCTGTGCAGAGAAGCGAGCCGGGCGTCCCAGCGCTTGCCTTCGCGCAGCTGCTGGCCAGTCCGGCGATCGATCCGGACAGTGCCGAGCAGTTCCGTGCCATCATGGCGCGCGAGGGAACCGGGGAACTGTCTCTGATCCGGACCCAGGAGCAGGCACCGCTGCGGTGGTTTCGCGAGGTCTACCCGGACCTCGATGCCGAGCAGGCAACGAAGCTGGGGATCGCCTGCGCGGAACAGGCCCAGCTCACGTCCTTCGGGCCGTTGAGCGTGCCGCTGGTCAGCGCAGGAACCGTCGCCCAGGTCGTTCAGCTGTTGACCTATCTTCCCGTGATCACCGAGGCCGTCACCACCCAGTCCGATCCCCAGCGCGACGACCTGACGATCCGGCTCACCGGGAACGCGGCAGACCCCGACCTGGACTGTCTCGCCGTCACCTACTGCGGACTCGCCCTCATGCGGTTGGTCGACCGACTGGTCGACGACGCGTCGGAGGTGACCATGCATAGTCGCTGGCCGGAGCCAAGCAGCGGGGCTCGAGAAGCCTGGCCGGGGGCGCGGCTCATCTTCAACGCCCCCCTGTCCTATGTGCACATCCCTGAACGGACGCTACACGCGGCCTGCCGCTTCCCCGACCCAGTCGCCTACGACGTCGCCGTCACCAGCCTCCAGCAGGCGCTCGAACGTCAGGGCGGCAGCCGGGACTTCACCCGCAGGGTGCGGGCACTGCTGGACGACGGGCCAGGGGTGAGGACCATCCAATCGGTCGCGAATGAGTTCTCGATCTCCTCGAGTACCCTGAAACGCCGCCTCGCCGCGGAGGGAACCAGCTTCCGCGAACTCCTCCAGGAGTCACTGCTCGACCGCGCCCGGATACGGCTGCTCGACCGCTCCACGTCTGTCAGTGAGGTCGCCGCCGAACTGGGCTACAGCGACCTCACGAACTTCTCGCACGCCTTCAAAGGATGGGCCGGCAGCTCACCGAGCCACTTCCGACGTGCCCACCAGCCCCCTGGAGCACCACTCCCGCAGTTCCTTAGAAGGACCGCGCCCGGCGGGAGTGGCT
>NZ_JAALDX010000548.1:11903-12103 GCF_014145095.1 Dietzia sp. SLG310A2-38A2
TGCCTTCAAAGGATGGACCGGCAGCTCACCGAGCCACTTCCGACGCGCCCACCAGCACCCTTGAGTACCACTTCCGCAGCCCCTAAGAAGGACCGCGCCCGGCGGGAGTGGCTCACCAGGTGCTCCCTTATGAGTCCACGGATCCTTCCGGAGTGGTCTCTCCGGTGGTAGCTGGAGGAGTGAAGGCATCGTCAGGCCCC
>NZ_JAALDX010000548.1:12113-12256 GCF_014145095.1 Dietzia sp. SLG310A2-38A2
GCGTGCATGAGCGCGTCGCTCCGTCCCTCGAATTCGACCGGTGGCACGCCGAATCGTTCGCATAACTCGACATTGAAGGCAGGTGTGGCCTTCAGCCATCGTCCGTCGATGTAGACGCTGCAATAGCCGTGATAGACGAACAG
>NZ_JAALDX010000548.1:12266-12469 GCF_014145095.1 Dietzia sp. SLG310A2-38A2
TCCGGTGCTCCCGGATGAGTCCACGGATCCTTTCGGAGTGGCCTTACCGGTGGTAGATGGAGGAGTGAAGGCATCGTCAGGCCCCGCAGCGGCGGTGACCATAGGTCCGTAGGCCTGGTGGAGGGCAGACAGAATGCGGCCCAGGGGGAGGTCGTCGAAGCTACCGTGGTCTCGTACGTACTCCATGTGCCGAGTCCCGTCGG
>NZ_JAALDX010000548.1:12479-13260 GCF_014145095.1 Dietzia sp. SLG310A2-38A2
GTCCGTGCCACCCATGACGGCTCGTAAGGTGTCGGTCTGCAGATGGTTCCGTACATCGGCGAAGCCGAGTCGGGTAGGGATGCCCGCGGCCCGCAGAACCGCGGCCAGTAGCACCGCCTTGGGCACGCAGTAGGCGCGGCCGGCCTGGAGGACGTGGCTCGCCCGGTAATGCTCAGGATCCTCGGAGACCGAGTAGGGGTCGTACCAGATTTGGTCACGCACTGCAGCAAAGAGCAGGGACGCTCTCTCTCGGGGGCTCGACGCGCCGGCGATCACGTGCTGGGTGAAGTCGCGTACCGAAGCGTGGTCGTGATCGAGGAAGAAGGTCGCCTCAAGGTGCGATCCCGGCGCCGGCGTCATCGCCGCACCGCGGTGTTGACCAGACCGTCAGTCTTGAGCGCTACGGCCGTGCGCGGCCAGCCGGCCGGCTGCTCGCCGGGCACTGCCGAGATGCAGACGTCGGGCATCCGCCGCACCAGGTCACCGACCTCTTCCAGCCACCGGTCGCACACGGGGCGTCGCCGTTCCAACGCGGGACCGCTTCGACGGGCTCGGGGTGCGCCCATTCCGGGCGAGAGGTCCCTCATCGCGCGCTCAACAGAAGGTCGTTGTCCACAGCAACCCCTACGCTCTGGGCGAGATCACGCATGATCAGCCAAACTTGATGGGCGATCCGGGTGGTCACCTCTTCCTTCGACTCATCGTGGTGGTCCAGCCACCAGATGATCCCCGCGTCGACCATGCCCATCAACCCCGCCATCACGCCGTCCGGGGGATCGAC
>NZ_JAALDX010000548.1:13270-18118 GCF_014145095.1 Dietzia sp. SLG310A2-38A2
CGAGGAACCGTGTGCGCCCCAACCTGGCCCGGTGCGTCTCCTTGTTCTGCTGGCGCGCCGCCATGAAGCGATACAGGTTGGGATGACCGGCAGCCCATCCGATGGCAGCGCCTATCACGCCTTCGATGATGGTGGGAGCTGTACCGCTCACGCGCATGGCGGGACGAACGGTGTCGATGAGCTGATCAGCCGCGAATCGGAGCACTTCTCGTTCGAGGTCTTCCTTGCTGTCGAAGTGCCGGTAGACGTGAGGCCGCGCAACGCCTGCCCGTTCCGCGATCTGGGCAGTACCGACGCCGGGACCGTACTCCTCGATCGCACGAGCCGCGGCCACCACTATCTGCTCTCGTCGTGCCGACCGGTGCGATTCGTGCGCCGTCGATCGGCGCACCACGGCCGTGTCCACCCACCTCGCAAGATCCACCAGCACATTCTAACCCGAAAGGGACTGGCGCGGTACAGGGTGTACCCGTAGCCTTCGGGTACACCCTGTACCCGGCACATAATCTTTGGAGGACCCATGCCCAGCCGCCGTTCACCCTGGATGAACCAGGACCTCGACGACTTCCGTCAACTCGCCCGGACGTTCTGCGAGAGGGAGATCAAGCCCAACATCGAGCGGTTCATCGAACAGAAGCGCGTCGACCGCGAACTATGGACCCGCGCCGGCGAGCTCGGCCTGTTGTGCGCCTCCGTTCCCGAGGAGTACGGCGGGGGCGGCGGCAACTTCTTCCACGAGGCGATCCTTATCGAGGAGCAGGCCCGCATCGGTGACAGCAGCTGGGGGGCTGCACTCCACAGCGGCATCGTGGCGCACTACCTGCTGCACTACGGCACCGAGGAGCAGAAGCGCGAATGGCTGCCCAAGATGGCCTCCGGCGAGGTCGTGACCGCCATTGCGATGACCGAGCCGGGGACCGGTTCCGACCTCCAGGGAATCAAGACGAAGGCAGTCCGAGAAGGCGACGACTACGTCATCAACGGAGCCAAGACCTTCATCACCAACGGCTACCACGCAGACATGGTGCTCGTCGCCTGCAAGACCAGCCCGGATCAGGCTGCTGCAGGCGTCTCACTGGTCATCGTGCCGACCAGCTCCGAAGGATTTCGGCGCGGCCGTGTCCTCGACAAGATCGGCCTCAAGGGGCAAGACACCTGCGAGCTCTTCTTCGATGACGTACGTGTGCCTTCCAGCAATCTGCTCGGCACCGAGGAGGGGCAGGGCTTCGTCCAGCTCATGATGCAGCTCCCGCAGGAGCGGCTCATCGTCGCCGTCAGTTGCGCCGCGTCGATGGACTTGATGCTGGACCTGACACACGAGTACACACTCACGCGCGAGGCGTTCGGCAAACCGATCTTCGGATTCCAGAACACCAAGTTCAAGCTCGCCGAGGTCGCCACCGAAGCCCGCGTCACCCGCGCCTTCATCGACGAGTGTCTCGACCTGCATGTCAAGAGCGAACTGGACATCCCCACCGCCGCGATGGCGAAGTACTGGAGCTCCGAACGCGCTCAGCAAGTCGCCGACACCTGCCTGCAACTCCACGGCGGCTACGGCTACATGGAGGAGTATCCGATTGCGCGCGCATGGACCGACCTGCGGGTCAGTCAGATCTACGCCGGCACCACCGAGATCATGAAGGAGATCATCGCCCGGTCACTCCCGACACCTGTCATGGGACAGTAGTCCGTACCCGACGCGCACTCGCTCGCTCGGCGAGCACTCCGTCCGCCAGCACGCCTAAACACGTCTCTGGTGGTCCGCATTTGAAGTCTTCTTACGGTTGGCTTTCGCGAGGACTTCGTCGGCGGTTTTCGTCCAGACGAAGGGGTGGGAGCGGTTGTTCCAGCCGTCGATGAAGGTGCGGATCTTGGCGTTGAGGTCCTTGACGGAGGTGAAGAACCCGCGGCGGATGGCCTGGCGTTCGACGATGCCGAACCAGACCTCCACCAGGTTCATCCACGAGGCGTGAGTGGGTGTGAAGTGGACCGTGAACCGTGGATTGTCGGCCAGCCAGGCCTTGACGTTCGCGTGCTTGTGGGCGGCGTAGTTGTCCATCACCAAGTGCAGCTCGGCCGGCTGGCCGTCGGCATCGACGTGCATCGCCCCGGGTTTGATGGAGACATCGATTACCCGGGAAGGGATCATCAGAACCATGGGAGCACCTCGCAAGTACCCGGACGAGCTGCGCGAACGAGCGACGCGGATGGCGTTGGAAGCACTGGCCGACCCCGACCGCTCACACGGTGCGATCGTGCGTGTCGCTGAGCAGCTCGGCGTGCACCGCGAAGCACTACGGGCCTGGGTCCGTAAAGCCCAGGCCGAGGGCCAAGACGCCTCGTCGGTCTCGGCTGATCGCGACGCCCGCCTGGCCCAGCTGGAGAAGGAGAACCGCGAGCTGCGGCGGGCGAACACGATCTTGAAGCAGGCGTCGGCTTTTTTCGCTTCAGTACCACAATGATGATGCCCGGTGGGGTTGGCTCGTTTTTTCGCTGCCATAGGTGGCTTGTCCGCGATGTGCCGCTCCACCGGGTGTGCATCGCTGATCAAGGCCGTGGCCTGATAGGAGCTTGCTCGCTCGTCCTGCCCGACTGAGGCGTGCCCGACCTCGGTCGGCGGTGCCGAACGTACGGCAACGGATCAGAAGGAGGCCCGCGGTGACTGTCATCGGAATTGATGCCCACAAGAACTGGCACACGCTCGTAGCTGTCGACGAGGTCGGCAGGAGGATCGATGTCCTCACAGTCGAGGCCCGGGCGGCCGGGCATCAGAAAATCATGACCTGGCTCGAGCAGTTCGAGGAGGTGATCATTGCGATCGAGAACTGCCGGCACCTGACCCGGCGCCTGGAAGCCGACCTGCTCGACGCCGGGCACAAGGTCGTGCGAGTCCACACCCGGCTGATGGCGGGTATGCGCCGGTCGGGTCGCGAACCCGGCAAGTCCGACCCGATCGACGCAGAGGCCGTGGCACGCGTTGCCCTGCGCGAAAGTGACCTACCGACGGCCGAGTTGCCGGGGCCGGCGCGGGAGATCAAGCTACTGTCCGACCACCGTCGCAGCCTGGTCGCTCGCCGTACCGCATTGCAGTCCAAGGTCCGCTGGTTCCTGCACGAGATCGACCCTGACCTGCAGATACCGTCCCGGGCGCTGCGTCGTTACCATCTTCTCGATGAGCTGATTACCCACCTGGACGGCCTGACCGGGGTCGTGCCGGAGATCGCCCGCGACATCTTGGAGGACATCCGATCGCTCACCCGGCGGATCAACGAGATCGAGAGCCGCCTGAGCAAGCTGGCGCGCGCGAATCATCAGCACCTGCTTGAGGTCCCGGGGCTTGGGGTGCTCGGAGCGGCCATGATCATCGGCGAGACTGCCGGGGTCAGGCGGTTCAAGTCCAAAGACGCCTTCGCCCGTTTTAACGGCACGGCTCCGATCCCAGTGTGGTCTGGCAACAAGGTCCGCGTCAGGCTGTCCCGGGGCGGTAACAGGCGCATCAACACCGCGCTGCACATGGCCGCGGTGACCCAGCTGCGGCTCGGCGGCGAAGGCACCGACTACTACGACAAGCTCATCGCCGCCGGCAAGACCCGAACCGAGGCATTGCGACTGCTCCGCCGCCGGATATCGGACCGGGTGTTCGCAGCGATGCGCGCCGACGAAGCACGGCCCGTGGCCGAGGCCACGTCGCCGCCTCCAACTGCAGCGCCACGCACTCCGATCCCTGCAATTCAGGCGGCGGCGTGAGCGGGGCTTGACATAGGAGCATCGCGGAGCTGGACCGTCCACAGCGCTGAAGGTTGAGTTCATCGACCGCCACAAGGACGAACACGGTGTCCAGCCGATCTGCGACGCACTGTCCGAGACCAGCGCCGCGATCGCGCCTTCGTCCTACTACGCCGCCAAGACCCGACCGCCCTCAGCGCGGTCGGTTCGCGACGCCGAACTGACGGCCGCGATCACCACGATGTACGAGGAGAACTACCACGTGTACGGCGCCCGCAAGATGTGGAAGGAGATGGGACGCGCCGGCCACCAGGTCGCCCGCTGCACCGTCGAACGCCTCATGAGAGCTGAAAGACTCAAGGGGGTCCAGAGGGCCAAGTCGCCGCGCACCACTCGGCCCAAGGCTGAGACCGAGCGGCCCGCTGACCTGGTGGAACGCAAGTTCGTCGCCGAGCGGCCAAATTAACTATGGGTAGCCGACATCACCTACATCCGCACCTACGCCGGGTGGGTGTACGCGGCGTTCATCATCGACGTCTACTCGCGGATGGTCGTCGGGTGGCAGCTGTCCAAGAACCTCTACACCGACCTGGCTCTGGACGCGTTGAACATGGCGATCTGGCAGCGCACCCACGCCGGCGACGACCTGGGCGGCCTGATTCACCACAGTGACCGCGGCGTTCAATACCGGGCGCTGCGCTACACCGAGCGGCTCGAAGAACAGGATCTGGTGGCCTCGGTGGGTTCACGCGGCGACTCCTACGACAACGCGATGGCCGAAGCGTTCAATTCTCTGTTCAAAGCCGAGTTGATCCGCAACCGCCACAAGGGGCCATGGCGGGACATCGACGACCTTGAGATCGCCGTGGCCGAGTACATCGACTGGTTCAACCACCGCCGGATCCACGGCGAGATCGGCTACGTCCCACCCGCCGAATACGAAGCACAACACGCGGTGGCCGAACCGTCACCCGAGCCCGTCGACGACCTCGTCGACGCCACATAACCACACTCTACAAAACCCGGGGCTTGACAGCTCGGTCTTCCCAGCACCGAAAACGATATAAGCCCTGAAACGCCGGCTCGCCGCGGAAGGAACCAGCTTCCGCGAACTCCTCCAGG
>NZ_JAALDX010000548.1:18128-19284 GCF_014145095.1 Dietzia sp. SLG310A2-38A2
CATCCACGGCGAGATCGGCTACGTCCCCCCGGCGGAGTACGAAGCCCAACACACGGCGGCCGAACCGGCACCAGAGCCCGTCGACGACCTCATCGACGCCAGATAACCACCCTCTACAAAACCCGGGGCTTGACACCTCATCGCCTCCACCCAGTCGGCGAACCTGCTCTACGCGGTGGCCTGTGGCCGCACCGGGATCATCCGCAGCCTGGCCAAGCGCCACGATCGCCAGGCCCGCTCGCTGGCCGTCCGCGACGCCGTGGCGGGCGGCTGGGACCCGGTCGCCTACGCACGGGCATCCGGCAACGCCGCACCGCTCGACACGCCCCCACTGTTCTAAAGCTGGAGTACAGTCACCCACACCAAATGGCCCCGCCCGCAGGCGGGGCCATTCTCGTTGGCGGCCCGGGCGGGATGTGTCAGCGGGCCGCTGCTTGTCGGCGTTGCCGGCGCAGTTGCCAGTACCGCGGGATCGTCCATCGCAACGGGGTCTTATCGATCACCCACAGCGCCATCCGCGCCCGGTAGTGCACGCCCGTGGCGCACCGCGAACGACCAATGACCGACGAACCACGCCAGCAGCCCGAGCGCCGCTACCGTCGGCGCCCACGTACGGCCCTTGCAAAACACCGAGCATGCCAATCACCGCGCAGAACCCGCCGGCCCCACGCGCGAGGCGGCGGCAAGGCCAAGGCGCCGCCAGCGACGAGAGCGGTAGCCAACAGCGCGGTCTCCAGATCCCACATTCCACACTCCTGTCGCTAACGCCTTCCCGCCGCGGCGCTCGCACAGACCTCACGGCCAGATCGGCTGTCAGTGTGGCTTTCCCCTCCGACAGTCAGCGCGCTTCGTGCTCTGGCGGGCTGGCTATGACTGGCCCGGCTGATCCGACTGGCCTGGCTTGCGCGCGGTCTCGCGCAGCGAGTCCAGGACTTCCCGCAGGGTGTCCGAGGTGGCCTCCGCCCGGACCCGTGCCCGGTCGGACTCCTCGGCCTTAGCGCGTGCGACGGCGGCGTCATTGAGCGCGGTCTCGAGCTGACCGCGCAGCTGCTCCAGCTCTACGCGTAGCCCCTCGGCCTCACCAGTGGCGCGATCGCGTGACGCGGCGGCCTCGTCCCTCTCGGCGGCGGCCTGCTCGGCGGCCGCCAGCGCGTCG
>NZ_JAALDX010000066.1 GCF_014145095.1 Dietzia sp. SLG310A2-38A2
CTGGTGCTGAACCCCATCACGGCGTGCTTCGAGGCGGCGTACACGGCCTCACCCGGCACCGCGGAGATCCCGGCCAACGAGGCGATGGTGATGATGTGCCCGCCGCCGGCACTGCTCCCGGCACCACGGCCGCGCATCGCGTCGATCGCGGCGACGGTGCCGTTGATCGCGCCGAGGGCGTTGACCTCCATGAGCAGCCGCCGCTGGTCCTCGCTCTGCTCCCACGCCGGGCCGGTGAGCAGGACGCCGGCGTTGTTGACCCACACCTCGAGGCGCCCGCCGTGCGCGAGCAGCGCGTCCCGGGCCCGCACGATCTGCGTGTGGTCGCGGACATCCACGGCCGCCCAGGTGGCGTCGCCTCCGATCTCGGCGGCGGCCGCGGCGGCGGTGTCGGCGTCGATATCGGTGATCATCACCCGGTATCCGCGGTCGGCGAGCATCCGGGCTATGTCCCTGCCCAGGCCGCGTCCGGCCCCGGTCACGAGCGCGCTGCGTGACCTCGTCGTCGTCGTCACTTCTCGTTCTTCAGTCCGGACCTGATCTGACCGTAGGAGATGCCGCCGTGGCAGTAGGTGGGCACCACGGGCCAGAAACGCTTCCACGGGACCAGCTCGGTGGAGGGCAGGATCTGCAACCAGCGCGGGTCTCCGGGACACGGGTCCGCCATGGTCTTCTCCTTGATCATGGAGTCGTACTGGTCCAGCGAGTCCTCGAGGGTGTTGGCGTTGGGGCAGATCTCCCGACCGAACTTCTCGTGGTAGCGCCGCACGCCCGGGATCCGGGACAGCTCCGGCTGCCAGTTGTCCAGGGAGATGCCGTTCTCCGAGGACACCCAGACGCCGTCCGGGGTGTTGATGACCAGAGAATGATTGCCGTCGGTGTGGCCGGGGGTCCACATCAGGGCGATGCCCGGGCCGAGCTCGATGTCCCCGTCGAACACCGCGAACTTGGACCGGTCGACCCCACCGAGCCCATCCTCGACATACCAGGCCCACTGCATGGGGTGCAGGTCTTCGAGGGTGGCCAGTTCGCGCCGGTGCACCAGCAGCTTGGCGTCACCGAACAGCGGCGTGCGGGGAGCGGAGTCGCCGGGGATCACCTCGGTCGAGCCGAGGATCATGCGCGGGTCCTGCACATGGAGGTGGTCGAACGTGCAGAAGTCCACGTCCTGCGGCGTGAGTCCGACCTTGGCGAGCGCCTGGTCCGGCTCGTTGAAGTACTTGAGGAGCAGCTTGACGGCCAGGTTGCCGCCGGGGATGCGGTCGACGAGCGTCTGCAGGTTGTCGTAGAAGGGCGCCTCGGCGGACCCGGCGGGGACGGTCGGCTCGAAGACCAGGGTGCGGGGGCGGCCGTTCCAGTCGTCGTACTGCACCACGATCATCCGGTTGATCATGGTGATCAGCGGCAGGCTGGGGACCGAGACCGCGTTGTTGAAGGCGTACTTGACCGGGTACGGCGCCGCGGCCACGTCCACGGATTGCACGGCCCGCACCTGACCCTGCTGCACGAAGCGCGTCTTGTACTCGGCGGCCGCCGCGCGCACGGCCCGGAGGCGCTCGCCCCGGGGCCACACGTCGTGGACGCCGTCGAACTCGGGGATCGATCGCGCGCCGATCTGCTCGAGCATCTGCTCGGACGACTGTGGTTCGCGCAGTTCGTGGTCGCGCAGCTCGTGGTCAGGCGTCTTCTGTTCGCGCAGCATTACCGCTCCTGTGCAACTACGGGCGCCGTGGTTCTCCGGGCGCACTGGTTCTCCGGGTGACTCCAGGATCCGGTGCCCGGGCGCGGAAAACTTGTCTCAGCGCGACAGTCTGGCCCGGCGTCGGAGCTCGCCGGGGGAGAGGCCGAACCACCGGCGCACCGCGTGGCTGAGCGTGGACTGTTCGGAGAAGCCGACCAGGTCGGCGATCTGCGTGAAGGACAGGTCTGTGGTCGTGATGAACCGGTGTGACCGGTCTCGCCGCAGGTCGTCGACGACCCGGCCGTAGGTGGTGTCCTCGACGACGAGGTGGCGCTGCAGGGTCCGGGGGTGGACCGCCAGCGTGGCCGCCACCTGCGCGAGCGACGGGACCCGCCCGGGCAGGCTCTCGCCCACCGCGCGGCGAACCCGGCCGGTCATCGACCGGGAGGGATCTGAGTACGAGCCGGTCAGGTGCTCCAGGGCGGCCAGGCGGATCTCCTCGTCGGCGGTGGCGAAGGAGGCGTCCAAGATCCGGCGGTCGACACACAGCGCGGCCACGGGGCGGTCGAACTTGATGTCGGCACCGAAGTAGTCCAGGTAGCGGGCCACGGGCGACAGTGGACCGTGGGGCAGTTCGACCGACCGGAGACCGGGACTGCGCCCGAGCAGCTGCACGGCCATCCGGTGGAACAGCCCCAGGCCCAGCTCGATGGCCTGCGGGGAGTACGGCGATTCGGAGAGCTGCTTGCGGTAGGTCAGCGCGATCACGCCGCGACGGCTCCACGGGTCGTCGTCGACGCCGATCGTGAGCGCGGGGCTGTGGACGAACAGGAACCGCGCCGCGCACTCGAGCGCCTCGGTGGCGGTGGAACTGGACCGGACCGCCCGGGCCACCGGGCCGAGGATGGAGACGTCCTGCCGATCGGCCAGCCGCAGCCCGAAGTCGGGGCACTCCAACTCCGCGGCGGCCGCGTCGAGCATCTGGTCGTGAGCGGTGATCGACACCAGCCCGTCGTCGCCCTCGAGCACCTCGCGCGCGATGCCGTACCGGTCGAGCAGTCGGTCGGGGTCGCCGCCGAGTTCGCTGACCAGCGGGCCGAATCCGCGCAGGCTGGCGGTGCGGATCAGCGGTTGCACACGGGCCCCGAGGCGCTCACCCGGGGACCCCGATCTCCCCGGCCACCCGCCGGCCCGACTCGACCGCACCGTCCATGTATCCGGCCCAGCGGGTGGCGGTCTCCGTGCCGGCCCAGTGGATCGGGCCGATCTCGCGGCGGAGATGGGGGCCGAAGCGGGTCAGCGTGCCTGGCGTGGCGAACGCCCCGTAGCAGCCGCGGCTGTACTCCTCCTCGGCCCAGTCGAGCTCGACGTAGTCGACGGGGCTGCGAGCCCGGGGGCCGAAGTATCCGGCGAGGTCCTCCAGTACCTGTGCCCGACGGTCGGCGGCCGTCATGCGCGAGCCCCGGTCCGCGTGACGGCCCTCGAGGAACCCCACCAGCACACCGGGCCCGCCGCCGTCCGATGTGCTGCCGTGGGGAGTGTTGTCGAAGACCGTGCCCAGCGGGCGGGCGTCGCTGTTGGCCTGGCCGCTCCAGCCGTCGGCGCGCCAGAACGGTTCCGGGTAGGCGACGTTGATCTTGATCACCCGGCCCATGGGCATCCGCTGGACCAGCTGGTCGCGGTCGCCGGGCAGGCCGGGGGAGTAGCGGATCCTCGACGCGAGTGGCGGCGGCACCGCGATCACCACATGTCGCGCGCTCACCGCCCGGGCGCCGGTACGGACGCGGGCTCCCGCGACATCCCACTCGATCCCGGTGACCGGGCTGCCCAGCACCACGCGGTCGCCGAGTTCCCGCGCCATCTCGATCGCGATCGTCTGCGCTCCGCCCACCACGCGGTCCTGCTGAGCTCCACCCGCGGTATCGATCAGCGCGTCGAGTCCGCCGGCGGCACCGATGTAGAACCCCGCCCACAACGCGGACAGGTCCTCGGGCCCGGTCGAGAACACGGCCTCGGTGATGAGACGGAAGAACGTGCGGCCCCGCGGGGTGCGGGCGGTGCGCCTGAGCCAGGTGTCGAATGTCTGCGAGTCCAGTCGATCGGCGCCGGGCGCGCGCCACGGGTCCTCGAGCGGGACGCGGGCGGCCATGCGGTCGAGACGCCACTGTGTCTGTGCGATGTCGACCAGAGTGGCGGGATCGAATCGGGGGATCCGACCGGAGTAGTCCGACCTGGCCCCGCCCAGCTCGGCGATGTGCCGACCCGCGACGTGGGTGGGGAAGGTCTGCAGCCCCAACTCGCGGATCAGCGCGAGGACGTGGTGTTGGGTGGGTCCGACCCACTGCCCACCGACCTCGATCGATCCGCCACCGGCGATCGTGGTGCCCTGCAGCCTGCCGCCCACGCGGTCGCGGGCCTCGAGGACCCTCACGTCGTGGCCCGCGCGGGTCAGTTCACGCGCGGCGACCAGCCCGGCGACCCCCGCACCTACGACCACCACGTCCACCGATGAGTCCATTCCGCGCCTCCCCACGCCGTCGAATCGCCGGCGTTCCCACAGTATTCCGGGCTCCTGGCGGCACGGGGCAGGACGGTGAAGTCTGTGCCCCGGACTCCCGCCGTCTGCGATCCTTGTCTGCATGAAGACGCACGGGCGTTCCCTGCAGCGCAAGTCATGGCTCACCCGGGGTGCACCGCTGGACAGGGACGACGCGGCGAGTCGGATCAGTGCCTACATCTACGGCAACATCCTGGTGCTCGCGGCGCTCGTGCCGCTCGTGCAGACCGAGAAGTACGTCGGCGTCGCGATCGTGGTGGGCACCGCGGTGTCGACGTTCATCGCACACGCCTTCGCCGAGGCGGTCGGCCACACCGTTCGGGAGGGCGAAGCCATGACCCGAGCCGAGAAGGTCGCCGAGTTGCGGAACTCGGTGCCGATCCTGAGTTCGGCTGTGCTGCCGTCCCTCATCCTCGCGGTCGGTTGGGTCGGAGTTCTCGAGCACAGGACCGCGCTGTTGCTCGCAGAGGTCACCGTGCTGGTGCGGATCGGCGGCATCGTCTTTGTGATCGGCCGACTCAACGGCGAGCGACCCAGTCGGAGTTGGCTCATCAGTGCTGCCGCACTCACCGCCGTCGCAGCGACCATCGTCGTGGTCAAGGTCATTCTGACGCACTGATCCTCGAGCATCGATTCGGCCGCGTCGACCTCCGGTGCCCGGCCAGCTCGTCGTCGTCTCGCCGCCCGGCTACCGGCCGAACATCTTCGCGAGGAACCCCTCCTTGGGCGCGGTGGCATGACCGGGGCACCGCTGGGACTTGGGCACGCCGGACATCACCTGGTCCACGTGCATTCCGCACCCGGCCCACGTCGTCTTTCCACAGGTCTTGCAGGTGGCGGGTCGGCACATGGTCGTACTCCTTCAGTCGTGGGGTGGTCGCGAGGTCCGCGGACGGTGAATGGGACCGTCCGCGCCTCGCACTCGAGAATACATACCCCATGGGGTATCTACAACATGGTCACCGGCGGCCACCTCGGGTCGGGCTGCGACTCGGGCCTGCCGCGTATCCGTCCGGCCGGGCACGGAGCCGCCCGGCCCCACGTTGACTTCCCCGCGCAGTAGTGTCACTGTATTAAGCACCTAATACGGCAACACGGATGGGGGCGACGATGCAGTTCGACAACTCATCCCCGATCTGGGTGCAGCTCGTCGAGGAGTTCTCGCGGCGCATCGTGATCGGGGAGTGGGCGGCGGGCGCGAAGATGCCCGGGGTCCGCGAGTTGGCGGCCGATCTGGGCGTCAACCCCAACACCGCGCAGCGGGCGCTGGCCGAGCTGGAACGGCTCGAGCTGTGCCGGTCCGAGCGGGCCTCGGGGCGGTTCGTCACCTCCGACGACGCCCGGATCGACGAGGTCCGCGCCGACCTCGCCACCGACGCTGCCGACGAGTTCATCCGGCGTGTCCACGGCCTGCGGATGACGCACGACAAGGCCCGAGCACTACTCGACAAGAGATGGGACGACCATGAACACGCCACTGCCCATGCACACGACGGAGGCGCCTGACGTGAGTGTCACCGCGAACCCCGCCACTACACTCGTCGAGGCCAGGGGCCTCCACATGAGTTTCGGCCCCACCACTGCACTGGACGCCCTCGACCTCGAGCTCGCTCCGGGGCAGATCGTGGGACTGCTCGGCGAGAACGGCTGCGGCAAGACCACGCTTCTCAAGATCCTCGCCGGCGTGCTCTCGGGTTACTCCGGCACCGTGCGGATCGACGGCCACTCCCCGGGTCCCGAGTCCAAGGCCATCGTCTCCTTCCTGCCCGACACCAGCTTCCTACCCGACTCCGCTCGGGTGAGCTACTGTCTGCAGCTCTACGCCGACTTCTTCGCCGACTTCCAGACCGAGAAGGCCCGCGACCTCATCGGCTTCTTCGGCCTGAGCGAGTCCGCGCGCCTCAAGGAGATGTCCAAGGGCATGCGCGAGAAAGTGCAGATCGCCCTGGCCATGTCCCGCGACGCGCGGGTGTTCCTGCTGGACGAGCCCATCTCCGGCGTCGACCCGGCCGCGCGTCAACTGATCCTCGACGGCATCGTCCGCAACCTGTCCGAGGACTCCCTGCTCCTGATCTCCACGCACCTGGTGCACGACCTGGAGCCCATCCTCGACGCCGCGCTGATGATGCGCCACGGCCGGGTCCTGCTGCAGGGCGACGCCGACGACCTCCGCGGCCAGCACTCCGCCAGCCTCGACCAGATCTTCAAGGAGACCTACCGATGACGACGACACTGCTCACGCACGAGTGGCTGCGCACACGCGGGGCGCTCGGAACGACTCTCGGCGTGATCGCCCTGGTCGGAGTCCTGGGCAGCCTGCTCGGTGCCGCCGGGTGGCCGCTACTGTCCCAGCTCGGTCTGGCGCTGGGCATGCTGGCCGCGGTCGTGGCGGTCCCCGCCGTCCAGTTGACCCTGGCCGCCGACTACTGGCGCACCGGCTACGGCCGGACCGGGTACTTCACCCACTCCATCCCTGTCCGCGGGTCCGTCATCTTCTGGGTCAAATTGGCGTGGGCGATGATCGTCTCCCTGGCCGCGCTGATCCTCACCGCCGGGCTCGCACTGCTCGCCTGGTGGGCGGCCGCGAGGCGGTCCGGGCTCACCTCGCCGTCGAACTCTGTCCTGTCCGAGGCGTGGGCAACGGCGACCACGGCCGCACCGGCGTGGATGATCGCCGCCGGTCTGATCGTGTTGCTGGCGTCGTTCCTGATCTGGCCCGTGTACTACTACTTCTCGGTCTCTGTCGGGCACGAGCGACGGCTGGCGGCGCTGGGAGCCGGTGGGCCCGTCGTGGTCTTCGTCCTGGTCTATATGGCCACGCAGCTGCTGTCTCTGCTGGCGATGATCGCGATCCCGTTCGGTATCGCGATGGGTGCCGGTGGCTCGCTGGAGCTCGTGCGCTTCGACATGATCGGCGAGTTGGCCGCCGGCGCGGCCGCGCGCGACGATGTCATGCCCGTGGGCTTCCTCGCCGCGTCGGTGGTGTTGGTGATGTTCTGCCTGTGGCGCACGGCGCGCTCGTGGAACCACAGGGTGGCCCTGGTCTGAGACGCACTCCGGCGAATTATGAGAAAACCTTTGGCGTGGGGCCGGCTCGGAGTACTGTTCACATGATTCGACGGCGGGGTGCGGCACCGGACCCGGCGCCGTCATCGTCCCTGTGAGGACCCCCTCGCCTCCCGGAAAGACCGCCGCCCATGCCGATCGTCCTGCCGTCCACGTCGCAACCGACACTGACCGAACCGACCTACCTCAGGCCCCCGGTGTGGAAGTCGGTGCTGGCCTGGGCGGGGGTGGGGTTGGGCGCGCTGGTCGTGCTGGGTGGAGCGGCCTCCCTGGCGGACGGTGCCGCAGCAGTCGCGGCGACGGCCGTGTTCGGGCTGGCACTGATCCTGCCCGGCGCATGGTGGTTGTTCTGTGAGCACCAGGGCGCACGCCGATGAGGACCACCGGCTGGACTCGGGGGCCGCCCTGGCCCAGCAGGCGATGGCCGGGTACGTGGCTGCAGATGCGCTGGCCCCACTGACCTGGCATACGCCCCTGACGCCCGTCTCGCGCCGGTGGCCGGTGGTGGGGTCGGCGGCGTTCGCGATGATCGCCGGAGCCATGATCGTGATGCCCGCCGCGGAGGTCTCACCCGCCCCCGCGGCGACACCGGTCCCCG
>NZ_JAALDX010000067.1 GCF_014145095.1 Dietzia sp. SLG310A2-38A2
CGGCGACGGCGGCAGCGCTCGGTGAGCGTCCGTTCCTGACCATCGGCCGGCAATCCCTGGGACGCTTCACCGGACCGCTCGCCACCCGCGAGGCGCTCGTCAGGGTCGTGGACCCGCCGGAGGTCGCGCTTCCCGAGCGCTGGCGGGTGGTGGTGGGCCGGGGCCCGTACTCTGTCGAGGCCGAACGACAGGTGTTCTCCGAGCACGCGGCGGACGTGCTGGTGACCAAGGACTCGGGCGGGTCCTTCACGTGGCCCAAGTTGGCGGTGGCCGGTGAACTCGGGGTCCCGGTGGTGGTGGTCCGGCGGCCGGGCGTCGCGCCGGGCGTGGAGCTCGTCGACAGCGCGGGGTCCGCCTCGGAGTGGGTCCGCGCACTGGCCTGAGCGCACTCCGGTCGCACCGACGCTCACGGGCGAGACACGTGTAGAGACGATGATCGCCGAACTCCGCGGCGCCTGGGCGGATCGGCGCAGAAATCGTTCGCTGTCGAATCGACGCAGGTCAGGACTGTCGCCGACGCGCGTCATCCGTCACGTACCACGTCTCCGGCGGTCACCGCAGGGACTTCGCGCGGCCAGTCGAATCCGAGAACATGATCAGAGAAATTGGCGCATATGCAGAAAAGATCAGATACCTGAGAATACTGTGGTCTCCATCACATCAGGAGGTCGAGTGTTATCAGTGCGCAATCTCGAAGTCGTCTACGACGACGCGATGCTGGTCATCAGAGGCGCGAGTTTCGACGTGCCGGACGGTCACATCGTGGCGTTGCTCGGAGCGAACGGAGCCGGAAAATCGACGCTGCTGCGCAGCCTCTCGGGGTTGCTCGACGTCCACAACGGGGCGATCACCAAGGGATCGGTCACCCTCGACGGTGAAGACATGGGCTCGCTGAGCGCACCCGCGATCGCGCGCCACGGAGTCAAGCACGTCCTCGAGGGTCGCCGGATCTTCAAGGAGTTCTCGGTCGAGGAGAATCTGCGCATCGGGGCGCACGTCACACGCCGCCACCTGCGGGAGGGACTCGAGCGCGTCTACGGGCTCTTCCCCGTCCTCCACGAGCGCCGCTCGCGGGTGGCCGGGTACCTGTCCGGTGGCGAGCAACAGATGTTGGCGATCGGCCGGGCGCTCATGTCCGCGCCCCGGTTCCTCCTGCTGGACGAGCCGAGTCTCGGGCTCGCTCCCAAGATGGTGGAGCAGATCCGCGACATCATCGTCGAGATCAACTCGCAGGGGACCGGGGTCCTGCTGGTCGAACAGAACGCCGCCATGGCGCTGTCGATCGCCCGGCACGGGTACGTGGTGGAGACAGGCCGCGTCGTGATGGACGGGCCCGCGGCGGACCTGCTCGACAACGACGACATCCGCGAGTTCTACCTCGGCGCGCGCTCGGATTCCGACGAGACGAAGTCCTATCGCAACGTCAAACAGTACCGGCGACGCAAGAGGTGGGCGTCATGACGGATCCAGCACTCCCCACTCCTGTCGTGGAGTTCTCGGACGTGAGCCTGTCCTTCGGCAACCTCAAGGCGATCGACGGCGTCGAGTTCACGGTCAACCAGGACGAGCTCTTCGCCATCATCGGCCCCAACGGTGCGGGGAAGACCAGCATCTTCAACGTCCTCTCGGGTGTGTACCGGCCCCAGCAGGGGTCGGTGAAGCTCAAGGGACACCAGCTCCTCGGGATGAGTCCGCACAAGATCGCCCGCCTGGGGGTCGCCCGGACGTTCCAGAACGTCGAGTTGTTCGCCAACCTGACGTTGGTCGACAACCTCATGCTGGGCCGGCACGTGAAGTTCCGGTACGGCACGCTCGCCGCGATCGCCTGGGTGGGCCCGGCCAGACGCCAGGAGGAACTCAATCGCGCCGCGGTCGAGGAGATCATCGACCTGCTGGAACTCCAGGCGTGGCGCAAGCTCCCGGTGGGGCTGCTGCCCTACGGCATCCAGAAGCGCATCGAGCTGGGGCGGGCCCTGGCCATGGAACCCGAGATCCTCCTCCTCGACGAACCCGTGGCGGGGATGAACCTCGAGGAGACCGAGGACACCGCTCGGTTCCTGCTCTCGATCCGACAGGAGTTCAAGACCCCGATGATCCTCGTCGAGCACGACATGAGCCTGGTCATGGACATCGCGGACCGCGTGCTGGCCATCGACTTCGGCGCCCCGCTGGCCCTCGGCACCCCCGCGGAGGTCCAGAGTCACCCGGCGGTGGTGGAGGCCTACCTGGGCGGTCAGGCCGCGGCGCCCGCGTCCGGAGGGGGGAGCTGATGAGCACCACCACTCTGGCCACGCGTGTCCGCGACAACGCCGCCGCCCACCCCGGCGACGTGGCACTGCGGAGGAAGTCCCGGGGTGTCTGGCAGCCCACGACCTGGGCGCAGTACTGGGACCAGATCCAGGACGTCGCGCACGCACTGATCGCGTTCGGAATCGACACCCAGGACCGCGTCGCCATCCACAGCGAGAACCGGCCCGAGTGGCTGATCTGCGATATCGCGACCGTGGCCGTCCGGGGCGTCAGTGTGGGGGTCTACCCGACCAACCCGGCCGCCGAGGTCGGATACCTGCTGGAGAACAGCCAGGTCAGGCTGCTGGTGGCCGAGGACCAGGAACAGGTGGACAAGGCACTGGCGGTCTCCGACCAGTGTCCGGACCTCGCGCACATCGTGTACCTGGAGCCGCGCGGGATCCGGGGACACTACGACGACGAGCGCCTCATCTACTGGGACGACTTCCTGGCGCTCGGTCGCGAGCACCGTCAGCGGGACGACGGGGCCGTGAACCGGCGGATGGAGCAGGCACAACCCGACGACCTGATCACCCTCGTCTACACCTCGGGATCGACCGGCCCGCCCAAGGGAGCCATGCTGACCACGTCCAACGTCGAGTTCGCGATCGATACCGTCATGACCCGCGGGGGGACGTCCGATCCACCGCCGGGGCCGTCCGACTACGTGCTCACCTACCTCCCGCTCTCGCACGTCGCCGAGCGCTTCTTCACCACCTGGATGAGCTGCGCGAGCCGGCTCCAGGTGACTTTTGCCGAGTCCATCGACACCGTCCCCCAGAACCTCCAGGAGGTGCAGCCCACCCTGGTGATGGGTGTTCCGCGGATCTGGGAGAAGCTCCTGGCCTCGGCCCAGATCCGTCTGGAGGACGCCACCTGGCTCAAGCGGAAGTGGTCGGGTTTCTGGCTGGCGCGGGCCGAGCGGATCGGCGATGCCCTGGTCTCGAACGGCGGCCGGCACACCGCGGCCAGCCGCACGTGGTACGTGCTGGGGTGGATCTGCATGTACCGGGCGCTGCGGGTCCGGACGGGATTGCGGTACGCGCGCTACGCGGTCTCCGGAGCGGCGCCGATCGCCCCGGAGGTGCTCAAGTTCTTCATGGGGATCGGTGTACCGATGCACGAGCTCTACGGGATGACCGAGAACTCGGCGATCGCCACCACCAACAAGCCCGGGCGGGTGAAGCTCGGAACCGTGGGTGAGCCCCACGAGGGCACCGAACTGAAGATCGACGAAACCACGGGCGAGATCCTGGTCCGGAGCCCGGCGGTGTTCGCCGGGTACTGGCGCAACCCGGAGAAGACGGCCGAGACCATCGACGCCGAGGGCTGGCTCCACACCGGGGACGTGGGCGAATGGGTCGACGGGACACACGTCACGATCACCGACCGGATGAAGGACATCATCATCACCGCCGGCGGCAAGAACGTGTCCCCGTCGGAGGTCGAGAACGCCCTCAAGGTGTCCCCCTACATCAAGGAGGCCCTCGTGATCGGCGACGGCCGCAGGTTCCTCACCGCGCTCATCGGGATCGAGCTCGACACTGTCGGTGACTGGGCCACCCGCAAACGGATCGCCTACACCACCTACCGCGACCTGACGGAGAAACCCGAGGTCCGCGAGCTGGTGCAGGGGGTCGTCGACACCGCCAACGAGAGGTTCAACGCCGTGGAGCAGGTCAAGGCGTTCGCGCTGCTGCCCAAGGAACTCGATCACGACGAGGGCGAGCTGACCGCGACCCAGAAGGTCAAGCGCTCGGCGGTGACGGGGATGTTCGCGGACCTCGTCGACGAGCTGTACGAGGGGGCACGATGACCCAGTTCCTCAGTGCCCTGAGCGTCGGTCTGGGCTCGGGTGCCATCTACGCACTCGTCGCGATCGGCTTCGTCATGATCTTCAAGGCCACCGGCGTCATCAGCTTCGCGCAGCCCGCGTTCCTCATGTCCGGCGCGATCATCGTCAGCTTCCTCGCGCCGGTGATGGGTTTCTACGTCGGCGCGATCCTCGGGGTGGTCGCCATCGGCGTCGTGGCCCTGCTGGTCGAACGGGCGGCGATCCGACCGATGATCGGCAAGGCGGTGTTCATCATCGCGATCATCACCGTGGGACTGGATATCGTCCTCCGCACGATCGCCGGCATGTTCCTGGGTTCCCAACCGCGGTCGGTCGGGGACCCGTGGGGAACCGACGTCTCGGTGATCGCCGGGGTCGTCGTCCAACACAGGCACGTGGCGGCGTTCGTCACCGCCACGGTGATCGTCATCGCCCTCCTGCTGTTCTTCCGGTATTCCTCGGTCGGCCTTGCGATGCGGGCGGTCGCCTCCGACCAGGAGGCCGCGATGGCCCAGGGGGTGAGCGCCAGCCTGATCTTCGCGCTGTCCTGGGCGATGGCCGGTGCCCTGGCCGCGATCGCGGGGATCTTCGCCGCGACCGGCGGTCCTATCGGCAACACCCTGTGGCTGGTGGGGCTCATCGCACTGCCCGCGATCGTCATCGGCGGATTCGACTCGATAGGTGGCGCGATCATCGGCGGCCTGACCATCGGTATCGCCCAGGCCGTCGTGTCGACCTATCACAACCAGTGGTTCCCGGAACTCACCACCAATCTCGGACCGCTGATGCCCTGGATCATCATGCTGGCGGTGCTCCTCGTCAGACCACACGGACTGTTCGGCACCAAGGAGGTGGAACGGGTATGAGCCATCTCGTATCTTCAGCGGACCCATCCGATACCTCGAGCGGGTCCCGCGGGCCGGCCGGGTCCGCATCGGGATCCCCGACGTCGCAGTCGGGAGCCGGACGTCGGATCGGTTTCTTCGGACGGCCCCGCGGTCGGCCGGAGCTGTACTCCAGCTACCGGCAGGAGCAGGCGCTGTTCAACACGCGCGCCAAGGCGGTCGGCGCCGCGATACTCGTCCTCATCGCGGTACTCCTGCCGTTCAACGTCAGCGACGACCTGTTGCGGATCCTCGGCCTGGGACTCGTTCTGGCCATCGGCGGCATCGGGCTCAACCTGATCACCGGTTACGCAGGTCAGATCTCCCTCGGCCACGCGTTCTTCGTCGGGGTCGGGGCGTACACCGCATCGGTGGTGGCCGGCGATCCCGAGGGGCGCGCACTGGGCCTGGGTATCACCTTCGTCCCGGTGTGGATCATCGCCGCGGGTGCGATGGCGGCGCTCTGCGGGGTGGTCGTCGCCCCCTTGGCCACCAGGCTGCGGGGTCTGTATCTCGCGGTGGTGACGCTGGGCCTCGTGTTCCTCGGCACCTACATCTTCACCGAGTGGTCGAGTGTCACCGGGGGGCCGGGAGTCGGTCGCGAAGCACCGCGCCCCGTCGTGTTCGGCAACGACCTCACCCTGGACAGTGCGTTCACCTCGGACCAGAAGCTGTACTGGTTCTTCCTCGCACTCCTCCTGATCGGGGCGCTCGCGGCCCGGAACATCGCCCGCTCGCGGATCGGGCGCGCCTTCGGGGCGATCCGCGATCGCGACATCGCGGCCGGTGTCATGGGCGTCGACCTGGCGCGCTACAAGCTCATCGCGTTCACGGTCTCGTCGTTCTACGCCGGCGTGTGCGGGTCACTGCTGTTCGTCGCGAACCGACACTTCGGGCCGGAGCAGTTCGGACTGATCATGTCGATCCAGTTCGTCGCCATCGTCTTCATCGGCGGGGCCGCGACCATCTCCGGGTCGATCATGGGCGCCCTGCTGATCGCGTCACTTCCCCGGATCTCGGCCGAGGTCGCCCACCTGTTCCCGTTCATCTCCACTGCACCCAACGCCAGCCCCAACATCTTCGAGGTCGAGGCGATTCTGTACGGCGGCCTCATCGTGGCGTTCCTGTTGTTCGAACCGCGCGGTCTGTACGGCGTGTGGCTGCGAATGCGGATGTATTGGAAGAGCTTCCCGTTCACCTACTGAACCCACCCACCGAACACCTGAGGAGAACACCATGAAGTCGAAGACACTACGCAGCGGGGTGGCCGGCCTGTCGGCGATCGCCCTGGTCCTGGCGGGCTGTGGCCGCGACGACGGCGGCGACACCGAGGTCGCCGGCGTCACCGAGGAACCGTGCCCGCAGGCGATCGATGACTCGAAGGGCTGCATCTACCTGGGAGCGATCACCGACCTGACGGGACCGTTCTCACCGATCGGCGCCCCGATGATCGAGGGCTCCCAGGCCTACTGGCAGAACGTCAACGAGAACGGCGGCATCGGCGACTACGAGGTCGACATGGTGACCCACGTCCGGGACAACGCCTACAACGAGACCACCCACTCCCAGGAGTACAGGGAGATCAGGGACCAGGTCCTGATGTTGGCCCACTCGATGGGCACCGCCCACACCAACGGCATCCTCGACGACACCCGGCAGCAGAACATCGTCACGGTCCCCGCATCCCTGGGGTCGAACTGGCTGTTCGAGGAGGGCGTCATGGAGTTCGGCACCAGCTACTGTGCCGAGGCCATGAACATGGTGGACTACGCCGTCGACAACTTCGACGCGACGAGTGTCGGCGCGGTGCACTTCCCCGGCGACTACGGTGACGACGCCGCGAAGGGCGCGGAGATCGCCGCCGAGGAACGCGGTGTCGAGTTCACCCGGTACACCACGGCCCCCGGCGGGACCGACGAGCAGACCGCGGTGATCCAGCGGATCCTGGCCGATCAACCGGACGTCGTGATCCTCTCCACCAGTGCGATCGAGACCGGCGCCATCGTGGGTGCCACCGTCGCGCAGGGGTTCGAGGGCCAGTTCATCGGTTCCACTCCCACGTGGAGCGCCGGGCTGATGGGAAGCCAGGCCGCGCCGGCACTCGAGGCGCGCTACCTGCACGCCGGAGCGGTGGCTCCGTGGGGCCACGACTCGGAAGGCCACATCGAGATGCGGGAGGTCGCCGAATCCATGGGGACCGAGCCCGATGACTGGTTCGTCCTGGGTTGGGGTGCCTCGTCGGTCATCCACGGACTCCTGGAGCAAGCGGTCGAGAACGATGAGCTCACCCGAAGCGGTCTCTACGAGTCGGTCGACTCGCTGACGGGGGTCGACACCGGTGGGATGTTCGCGGAGGGAGCCGGGAACTACTCGGGAGACGTCAACGAGAACGCGTCCCGCTCGAGCATCATCAACCGGATCGAGCCGGGCAGTCCCACGGGCCTCGTCCTGGAGGAGGAGTGGTACGAGGGACCCACGGCGGCCGACTTCGAGTACACGGAGGCGTGCTACCTGATGTGACCGCCCTGAGGTGATCCTCTCAGCGGATACCGGCCGCCCGTCGACCACTGTCGACGG
>NZ_JAALDX010000068.1 GCF_014145095.1 Dietzia sp. SLG310A2-38A2
CAGGGCCAGGCCGGCCGGCGTCGGTGCCACCGAGCGCGGCGTCGACGCGCGGCCAGAGATCGGTGGTGGAGGCGAAGGCGAGCAACACCGTGGGGGCCCGGCGCATCAGGTCACCCTCGTTGGATTTGCCGGTCACCGCCGGGTCGCCGAACACGCCCAGGACGTCGTCGACCACCTGGTACGCCGTGCCCAGGTGGCGACCGGTCTCACGGAGCGGGGGGATCATCTCCTCCGGCCCCCCGGCCAGGACCACGCCCAGCACCATGGGCAGGGTCACGGAGTAGGCTGCGGTCTTGGCGGCACCGATCGCCAGCGCGTGTTCCTGCGTGGTCGGCTCACCGTGGGCCGCACCGTGCACGTCGGCGTACTCCCCGGCGATGGAGGCCACCACCGCGCGTTCGACCTCCGCCATGGCGCGGTGCAGCACGGGCGCCGGCACGGGCAACCGGGCGAACTCGCCCATCGCGGCCACCAGGAGGAGATCCCCGCCGAGCAGTCCCCCCACCATGCCGACGTGCGCGGCGGTCTCCCGGGACAACCCCTGCTCGGCACCCCGCGTCGTGGTGCGTCCCTGCAGATTGGGCCGGCCCCTGCGATGGTCGTCGCCGTCGGCCACGTCGTCATGGACCAGGAAGGCCTCGTGGAGGAGTTCGAGCGCCTGACAGGCGGCGGCGCGAACCGCCTCGTCGCGACCGCCGGCGTGCGTGTAGACCGCGTCGAACAGTGCCGAGCGCATGCCCTTGCCCGATCGGGTGGTGCGGTCGAGATCGGCCGCCCAGTCGTCGACGGCGGGACCCAGGCCGTCGGGCAGGTCGCGAGAGGTCATCCGCTGGGCGGCGCTTACCGAATCCAGTGTCATGTCCTGTTGTTCGGAGCCGACCCTGTCGTGGATACCCCTCACCTCGAATCTTTTCGATGAGATGCGGCACACCGGCGTCCCGCACCCGGCGCCGCTGATGTCCACGGTGTCACACGGCCACACTATCGCGGCCAGGAAATGCACGAAGACCCCCGCTTGTGGCGGGGGTCTCGCGTGCCAGATGATGGATTCGAACCAACGTAGGCATAAGCCGACGGATTTACAATCCGCTCCCTTTGGCCGCTCGGGCAATCTGGCGTGCATCCTTGAAGGCGCTAGGACACGATACAACGCGTGTGACCCCCGGTGCCAAATCGGGGCCGGCGGGGTGGCCCGGGCGGATGTCACGGCCGGGTAGCCTGGCCGGGATCGTCCCCCAACCCAGGAGAAGGAGCGCGTCCATGGCCTCGGAGTCCTCGTTCGACATCGTCTCGGAGTTCGACCGCCAGGAGGTGGACAACGCCCTCAACCAGGCCGCCAAGGAGCTGGGCACCCGCTACGACTTCCGCGGTACCGACGCCGGTATCGAGTGGAAGGGTGACGACGCGGTGGAGATCGTCGCGGCCTCCGAGGACCGTGTGCTGGCGGCCAAGGACGTGTTCATCGAGAAGCTGGTCCGCCGGGGCCTGAGCATGAAGGCGCTGGAGGTGGGCGACCCGATGCCGTCCGGTAAGGGCTTCCGCCTGGTCGGCTCCCTCAAGCAGGGCATCGACAAGGAGAACGCCAAGAAGATCACCAAGCTCCTGCGCGACGAGGGCCCCAAGGGCGTCAAGGCGCAGATCCAGGGCGAGGAGATCCGGGTGTCGTCCAAGAAGCGCGACGACCTGCAGGAGTGCATGCAGCTGCTCAAGAAGGCCGATCTCGAGGTCGCGCTGCAGTTCACCAACTACCGGTAGTCCGACGACCGTGCCCTTCCCAGGGGGACGCAGGAGGAGCCGGCAGCGTGCCGCCGGCGCGGGCGGCGTGCGGGTGCTCGCCGCGGCCGTGGGGATGTCCCTGCTGGCGGGATGTTCTGTCGGGATCGACGACGACGAGGGCTCGCCTCTGCTCACGGTCTTCGCCGCCGCCTCGCTCACCAGCGCGTTCACCCGGATAGCCGAGGACTACGAGCGTCAGAACCCCGAGGTCGAGGTACGGCTGTCCTTCGACGGATCGGCCGGGCTGGTCGACCAGATCGCCGGGGGCGCTCCCGCCGACGTGTTCGCCTCGGCGGATGCCGCGAGCATGGACCGGGCGCTCGCCGAGGGACTGATCCCCGGTGAGCCGGTGGAGTTCGCGACCAACGTCCTCACCCTGATCACCCCGCCCGGGAACCCCGCCGGCGTCACCGGTCTGGACCGCTCACTCGACGGCACCCGGTTGGTCGTGTGCGCTGACGGTGTCCCCTGCGGCGACGCGGCGCGCGCGCTGGCCGCGGCGGCCGGGATGGAACTGCGACCGGTGAGCGAGGAATCCAAGGTCACCGACGTGCGCGGCAAGGTCACCTCGGGGGAGGCCGACGCGGGGATCGTCTAC
>NZ_JAALDX010000069.1 GCF_014145095.1 Dietzia sp. SLG310A2-38A2
GCGCCCGTCGCCCCTGCCCCCGCGCCGACGCCGACCCCGGCTCCGGCCGCGGCCACCCCCTCCCTCGCCAAGAGCGAGGACAGCGGTGCCGCCAACTCGGACACCCATCTTCGCGCGGCCCGGGTTCTCGCGATGGCGCAGGAGATGGCGGACCGCCTCACCGGGGAGGCCAAGAAGGAGTCCGACGGGCTCATGGCCAAGGCCCGCGGCGAGTCCGACCGCCTGGTCGGCGACGCCAAGTCCCAGTCGGAGAAGATGGTCGGCGACGCCCGCCGGGAGGCCGACAAGATCCTCGGCGAGGCCAAGACGAAGTCCGACGGGATCGTCAAGGACGCCCAGACGCGCTCCGAGCAGCAGATCAAGGAAGCCCAGGCCAAGGCCGACGCACTGCAGGCCGACGCCGAGCGCAAGCACACCGAGATCATGGCCACCATCAACCAGCAGCGTGGCGTGCTCGAGGGTCGGATCGACCAGCTGCGGACCTTCGAGAAGGACTACCGCAGTCGGCTCACCAGCTACCTCGAGAACCAGCTGTCCGAGCTCGGCAAGTCCGGGTCCGCGGCCCCTGCCGCGCCGGCGGAGAACGCCGGTGCGTCGGACCAGGGCGCCAAGAAGGACGGCGGCCACCGCGCCGAGTAGTCCACCCGCGTCGACGCGTCCGGTCCCCGCCCCTGCCCAGGGTGCGGGGACCGACGTATATTCGGGGAGTGGGCCCGCCCCGGAGGCCGGTGCGCCCCACGACACGCACCACGGCAGGAGGACCGCATGCTCGTCGCCGCACTCGGACTGACGATCCTCGGATTCGCCTTCCTCGTCGCCGCAGTGGCCACCGGTCAGATCGGGTGGGCGTGGGCCTGCATCGCTGTCGGGGCCCTCGGCCTGCTGCTGCTGGTCATGGATCTCATCCGCGGTAGGGCCACGCGGGACGGGTCCGGACAGCACCCGCCCGACGCGGCGGACGAGGCGGAGAAGACGGACGCCCACATCGACAGGTAACATCACGCCATGTCCGGCGGTGAGCCGGATGCGCTGCGATCCGGCCATCACCGGGGAGCGCTCGGAAGAACGGCCGGTCCCGTGGAGGGGTCGGCTCAGTAGAACCGAACGGGGGAGCCCGACCGAGCCCCCGACCCACGAGTGGGCGTCGCACCGTCGTCGTCAAACGGGGTGGTACCGCGGACGGACACGTCAGTCGTGTCCGGATCGTCCCCGAGCGCAGGCCTGTCGGCCCCACGGGTACCCACTCGTGCGGGCCCGTACCTCGAGGAGTCCGCCCACATGAGCACCGAGCCCACCACAACGGGTAGCGCGTACCCGATTCTCGACCTCACCGGCGGCGCGACGGCACAATCGCCGTCGTTCCCCGCCCTCGAGGAGAAGGTCCTGGCCCGGTGGGACCAGCGCGACACCTTCCGCGAATCCGTGCGCAGACGTGCGGACGCCGAGGAGTACGTCTTCTACGACGGACCCCCGTTCGCCAACGGCCTACCCCACTACGGGCACCTGCTCACCGGGTACGTCAAGGACGTGATCCCGCGATACCGGACCATGCGCGGCTACCTGGTCGAGCGGCGCTTCGGCTGGGACTGCCACGGCCTGCCGGCGGAGCTCGAGGCGGAGAAACAACTGGGTATCACCGAGAAGTCGCAGATCCTCGAGATGGGGCTGGCCGAGTTCAACAACGCCTGCGAGATGTCGGTCCTGCAGTACACCGACGAGTGGGAACAGTACGTCCACCGTCAGGCCCGCTGGGTGGACTTCGAGAACGACTACAAGACGCTGGACATCGACTTCACCGAGTCCGTGCTCTGGGCGTTCAAGCAGCTCTACGACAAGGGCCTGGTCTACAAGGGCTTCCGCGTGCTGCCGTACTCCTGGTACGAGCAGACGCCCCTGTCCAATCAGGAGACCCGGTTGGACGACGCGTACAAGATGCGCCAGGACCCCGCGGTCACGGTCGGTCTGCCGCTCGAGGCCCCGCAGTCCAGCCCGTTCCACGGCGCGGAGGCCCTGGTCTGGACCACCACGCCGTGGACCCTGCCGTCCAACCTCGCCGCCGCCGTCCACCCCGACATCGACTACTCCGTGGTGCAGGTGAACTCCGGCGAGCTCGCCGGCCGCCGCTTCGTGGTGGCCGAGGCCCGGCGTGCGGTGTACGCCCCCGAGTTCGGCGAGGACGCCGAGGTCGTGGCCACGGTCAAGGGCACCGATCTCGTCGGTCTGACCTACGTCCCGCCGTTCGACTTCTTCGCCGGTCACCCGGGTGCGCACGTCGTGCTGTCGGCCGACTACGTCACCACCGACTCGGGCACCGGCATCGTCCACCTCGCACCCGCCTTCGGTGAGGAGGACAAGGACGCCTGCGACGCGGCCGGCATCGAGTTGGTCATCCCGGTCGGACCTGACGGCAAGTTCACCGCCGAGGTGCCCCCGTACGCGGGCCAGCTGGTCTTCGACGCCAACGCACCCATCTCCCGCGACCTGCGTGCCGCGGGACGATTGATCCGGCACGAGACCATCGAGCACTCCTACCCCCACTCCTGGCGCTCCGGACAGCCGCTGATCTACATGGCGCTGCCGGCCTGGTTCGTCAAGGTCACCGCGTTCCGGGACCGGATGGTCGAGCTCAACCGCGAGCACATCACCTGGATGCCCGAGCATGTGCGCGACGGGCAGTTCGGCAAGTGGCTCGAGGGCGCCCGGGACTGGAACATCAACCGCAACCGGTACTGGGGCGCGCCGATCCCCGTGTGGGAGTCCGACGACCCCGCCTACCCGCGCGTGGACGTCTACGGGTCTCTCGACGAGCTCGAGGCCGACTTCGGTGTGCGGCCCACCGATCTGCACCGTCCGTACATCGACGAGCTGACCCGGCCCAACCCCGACGACCCGTCCGGCAGATCCACCATGCGGCGGGTGGCCGACGTGTTCGACTGCTGGTTCGAGTCCGGATCCATGCCGTTCGCGCAGGTCCACTACCCCTTCGAGAACAAGGAGTGGTTCGAGACCCACAACCCGGGCGACTTCATCGTCGAGTACAACGGCCAGACCCGCGGCTGGTTCTACACGCTGCACGTCCTGGCCACGGCGTTGTTCGATCGTCCGGCGTTCACGCACGTCGCCGCGCACGGGATCGTGCTGGGCAACGACGGGCTCAAGATGAGCAAGTCCAAGGGAAACTACCCGGACGTCAACGAGGTCTTCGCCCGCGACGGTTCCGATGCCATGCGCTGGTTCCTCATGAGCTCGCCCATCCTCCGCGGTGGCAATCTCGTGGTGACCGAACAGGGCATCCGGGAGGGCGTGCGTCAGGCCATGCTGCCGCTCTGGAACTCCTACAGCTTCCTGCAGCTGTACGCCGCCGAGCGGGCCACCTGGCGCACGGACTCCCCGCACGTGCTGGACCGCTACATCCTGTCCCGGTTGGCCACGACCCGTGACGCGATGACCGAGGCACTGGACACCACGGACATCGCCGCCGCCTGCGACGAGCTGCGGCAGTTCGCCGACGCCCTGACCAACTGGTACGTGCGTCGGTCCCGGTCGAGGTTCTGGGCGGGTGAGTCGTCGGGGCAGGACTCCCGCGACGCCTTCGACACTCTCTACACCGTGCTCGAGACCACGATGCGGCTCGCGGCCCCGTTGTTGCCGCTCATGTCGGAGGTCGTGTGGACCGGGCTGACCGGGCGGGAGTCGGTTCACCTCGCGGACTGGCCGGCCGCCGACGAGCTCCCGCGCGACGCCGGGTTGGTCGAGGCCATGGAGGCCGTGCGGTCGGTGTGCTCGACCGTCTCCTCGGTGCGCAAGGCCACGCAGCTTCGCGTGCGCCTGCCGCTGAACTCCCTCACCGTGGCAATGCCCGACGCCGAGCGGCTCGAGCCGTTCACCGGGATCATCGCCGACGAGGTCAACGTGCGCAACGTCCACCTGACCAGCGACGTGGCCGCCCACGGGCGGATGGAGTTGGCGGTCAACGCCCGCGCGGCGGGGCCGCGGTTGGGCAAGCAGGTGCAGGCGTGCATCAAAGCTGCCAAGACGGGGGACTGGTCCGAGGCCGACGGGGTGGTCACCGCCGGTGGCGTCGAACTGCAGGAGGGTGAGTACGAGCACCGCCTCGTTGCCGCGGACCCCGAGTCGACGGCTGCGCTCCCCGGGGGGGCCGGGCTGGTGGTGCTGGACCTGACCGTCACGGAAGAGCTGGAGGCGGAGGGCTGGGCCAAGGACCGGATCCGCGAGATCCAGGAGGCCCGGCGCGGCGCCGGCTTCGACATCTCCGACCGCATCCGGGTGCGACTGGAGGTCCCGGCTGCCCGCCGCGAGTGGGCCGATCGCCACGCCCGGTTGATCGCCGGAGAGGTCCTGGCCACGGATTTCGGCGTGGTCGACGCACTCGACCCGGGCGACGGTGACCCCGCCGAGCTCGCCGAGGGCGTCAGGATGACGCTGGCCCGGGTCTGACACGGACCGGTCCTGAGCCGAGACGGGAGCCGGCATGGCTGACGGGCAGGACCGCTGGGTCCTGCACGTGGACATGGACGCCTTCTTCGCCTCCTGCGAGCAGCTCACCCGGCCGACCCTGCGGGGTCGGCCGGTGCTCGTGGGAGGAGTGGGGGGTCGCGGTGTCGTGGCGGGGTGCTCGTACGAGGCGCGCGCCCGCGGTGCGCGCTCGGCCATGCCCTCGCACCAGGCCAGGCGACTCGTGGGCCCCTCGGCCGTGTTCGTCTTCCCCCGGATGGCGGTGTACCGCGCCCTGAGCCGCCGGGTGTTCGAGGTGTTCGCCGAGCACGCGCCGGTGGTCGAGCAGGTGTCGGTCGACGAGGCGTTCCTCGAGCCACCGGAGCTACGGGGCGCCGACGTCGATCGGACCCGCCGTTGGGCGCAGGACCTGCGGGCGGCGATACGTGAGGCCACCGGTCTGCCGGCCTCGGTGGGGGCGGGCGCGGGAAAGCAGTACGCCAAGATCGCCTCCGAGCTGGCCAAGCCCGACGGGGTCGCGGTGGTGCCCCGCCGCGATCACGCCGAGGTCCTGTATCCGCTCCCGGTCCGGAGTCTGTGGGGCGTGGGGCCGGTGGCGGGGGAGCGGTTGTCCCAGTTCGGGATCTCGACCATCGGCGACCTGGCCGCGATGGACGACGACGACGTGGTCCACGCTCTCGGGAGGACCGTGGGGCCGGCGATCGCCCGGATCGCGCGGGGGTACGACGACCGGCCGGTGCACGAGCGGGCGGAAGCCAAGCAGATCAGCGCCGAGAGCACCTTCGCCGCCGATCTCACGACCGCAGGTCAGGTGGCCGTGGCGGTGCGCAGGTCCGCGGAGGGCGCACACCGGCGGCTCCTGGGTGACGGCCGAGCGGCCCGGACCGTGACGGTCAAGGTCAAACGCACGGACTTCACGTCGATCACGCGCTCGTACACCCTGCCGGCGGGCACGACGTCGCTGGAGACCATCGTCGCCGTGGCCCGGTCCCTGGCCCCCGACCCCCTGGACTTCGGCGCGATCCGGCTGCTGGGCGTGGGCCTGTCGGGGCTCACCGAGATCCACCAGGACGCGCTGTTCGAGCAGGAGTTCCTCCCCGGGGCGCGGCCTGTTCCCGCCCACGACGAGCTCGACGACCTCCCCGACATCGTCGGGGTCGGGACCACCGTCACCACCGACGACGACGAGACCCCGGCCGGGGGTGCGGCAGCGGTCGCGGACGACGCCCTCCACGCGCCACCGGCGATCGGGGCGTGGCGTCAGGGGCTGGAGGAGAGGTTCCGCACGGGTTCGGACGTGCGCCATCCCGAGTTCGGCCACGGCTGGGTCCAGGGCTCCGGCCACGGCCGGGTGTCGGTCCGGTTCGAGACGGCGGTCACCGGGCCCGGGAGGATGCGGACCTTCGCCGAGGACGACCCCGACCTCGAGCTCGCCGATCCGCTCGATTCGCTCGGGTGGTGACCCCGGTTCCTGGGCTTCCTCAGCTGTAGAGGTGGTACCGGGACCACTGCGCGCGGACCCCGGCTGCGCCGGCATCCTGGTCGGCGCCCTCGTCGGCGCTCCTGTCGGCATCGACGAGCGAGAGCAGCGCGGTGAGCAGGACCCGTGCCTGAGCGGAACGCAGGTACCCGCAGCTCAGGACGCCCCGCGTCGCGAGCTCGGCGCCCCCGCCGGCTCCCGAGTACGTGGGCGTCGCCTCTCCCCGCGGCACACGTGTCGATGTCGCCACCACGATGTCCGGGCGCTCCGCGGACAGGTCCGCGACGGCCTCGGCGACCAGTGGCGGGA
>NZ_JAALDX010000070.1 GCF_014145095.1 Dietzia sp. SLG310A2-38A2
GCGGCCGCGTTCGGTCGGTGGGCGGTGGACTCGGTCCACCTCGACATCGCCGATGAGGCGGGGCAGCGCGCCGAGGCGCTCGACGCCGTCGCCCTGGGTTTCGTGGCCACGGCCTGCATCCACCCGTCCCAGGTGGCGGTGGTCCGACAGGCCTACGCGCCCGACGACGACGAGGTGGCCTGGGCCCGGAAGGTCCTCGACGCCGCCCGGAGCAACCAGGGCGTCTTCCGGCTGGACGGCCGCATGGTCGACGGCCCCGTCTTCCGTCAGGCCGAGGCGACGATGCGTCGCGCCGCGGCCTCCACCACCTGACACGCCGCCACCTGACACTGCAACCCCCACTTCGTGGGCCGTCCGACCCCACCCTCAAGGAGTACCGAGATGACCATCACCGATCTCGATTCCACCCCACTGGACCCCGCCCTCTCCCACACCCGTGGGGACGCCGACGTCCCGCTGCTCACGCAGACGATCGCCGACAACCTGGCCGCCACGGTCGAGCGCTTCGGCGACCGCGACGCCCTCGTCGACGTGCAGGCCGGACGCCGGTGGACCTACACGGAGTTCCACGCCGACGTCCGTCGCCTGGCCTCGGGCCTGCTCCGGCTCGGGATCCGGACCGGCGACCGCGTGGGGATCTGGTCCCCCAACCGCTGGGAGTGGGTGATGATCCAGTACGCCACCGCCGAGATCGGTGCGGTGCTGGTCAACATCAACCCGTCCTACCGCGTCCACGAACTGGAGTACGTGCTCACGCAGGCCGGGATCAAGGCCGTGGTCGCGGCGCCCCAGTTCAAGGACTCGGACTACACCGGCATGCTCTCGCAGGTCCAGCCGAGCTGCCCGGACCTGGACGTCGTCGTGCTGTTCGGCGACGAGGAGTGGGAGTCGATGATGTCGGGGCCCACCGATACCGAGGAGCTGGCCGGGATCCGCGCCGGTCTCGGCGCCGGCGACCCCATCAACATCCAGTACACCTCGGGCACCACCGGTTTCCCCAAGGGCGCGACCCTCTCGCACACCAACATCCTCAACAACGGGTTCTTCGTGGGCGAGACGATCAACTACTCGGAGGTGGACCGGGTCTGCATCCCGGTGCCCTTCTACCACTGCTTCGGCATGGTGATGGGCAACCTCGCGTGCACCACCCACGGGTCGTGCATGGTGATCCCCGCGCCGGCGTTCGACCCCGCGGCCTCGCTGCGTGCGGTGGCGCAGGAGAAGTGCACGAGCCTGTACGGCGTGCCGACGATGTTCATCGCCGAACTCGCGCTCGAGGGCTTCGACTCCTACGACCTGTCGTCTCTCCGTACCGGGATCATGGCGGGTTCGCCGTGCCCGGAGGCGACCATGCGTCAGGTGATCGACCAGATGAACATGGAGGAGGTGTCGATCTGCTACGGCATGACCGAGACCTCCCCGGTGTCCACCCAGACCCGGGCCGACGACTCGTTGGACCGCCGCGTCTCCACCGTGGGGCGGGTCGGCCAGCACCTGGAGATCAAGATCGTCGATCCGGAGTCGGGTGAGACCCTGCCGCGCGGGGAGGCGGGGGAGTTCTGTACCAAGGGGTACAGCGTGATGATCGGGTACTGGAACGAGCCGGAGAAGACCGCCGAGGCACTCGACGCCGACGGGTGGATGCACACCGGGGACATCGGGGAGATGGACTCCGACGGCTACGTCACGATCACCGGCCGCATCAAGGACATGGTGATCCGCGGAGGCGAGAACATCTATCCGCGCGAGGTGGAGGAGTTCCTCTACACGCACCCCGACATCCTCGACGCCCAGGTGATCGGGGTCCCGGATCCCAAGTACGGCGAGGAGCTCATGGCGTGGGTCCGGCTCAAGCCCGGGCGCGACGACCTCACGGCCGACGAGGTCCGCGACTTCGCCACCGGCAAGCTCGCCCGCCACAAGATCCCGAAGTACGTCCACGTGGTGGACGAGTTCCCCATGACGGTCACAGGCAAGGTCCGCAAGGTCGACATGCGCAAGACGGCCATCGAGATCCTCGGCATCGCCTGACGGCCCACGCACCCAAGGAGGACGTGTATGTCCAGCAAGATCATGACAGCGGCGGAGGCCGTCGCGGACATCCCGGACGGGGCGTCGATCGCCGCCGGCGGGTTCGGGCTGTGCGGGATCCCGCAGGTCGTCATCGAGGCCCTCGCCTCCCGCGACGTCGGGGACTTCGAGGTCTTCTCCAACAACGCCGGCGTCGACGGCAAGGGCCTCGGCATGCTCCTGGAGACCGGGAAGCTCCGGCGCATCGTCTCGTCGTACGTGGGCGAGAACAAGGAGTTCGCGCGTCAGTACCTGTCCGGTGAGCTCGAGGTGGAGTTGACGCCGCAGGGCACCCTCGCCGAGCGGATGCGCGCGGGCGGCTCCGGGATCGGGGCGTTCTATACGCGCACCGGGGTGGGCACCTACGTGGCCGATGGCGGGATGCCGTGGAAGTACGACTCCGAGGGCGGCGTCGCACTGGCCTCGCCGCCCAAGGAGACCAGGGAGATCCGCGGCGAGACCTACGTGCTCGAGCAGGCCATCGAGGCCGACTTCTCGCTGGTGCGGGCGGCGGTCGCGGACCGCAGCGGCAACCTGCGTTTCAACCTCACCGCACGTAACTTCTCGCCGTTGGCCGCCATGGCCGGCCGCGTGTGCATCGTCGAGGCGGAGAAGATCGTCGAGGTCGGCGAGCTGGCGCCCGACGACATCCACCTGCCCGGCATCTTCGTTCACCGCCTGGTCGAGCTCACTCCGCAGCAGGTGGAGCAGACCAAGTGGATCGAGAAGACCACCACCAACCCGCCCTCGGAAGGACAGCGCTGATGAGCAGGATCGGACGCGACCGCAAGGCGATGGCCGCCCGCGCGGCCCTCGAACTCTCGGACGGCCAGTACGTGAACCTGGGGATCGGGCTCCCGACGCTGGTGCCCAACTACGTCCCCGAGGACGTCAACGTCACCCTGCAGTCGGAGAACGGGCTGCTCGGGATCGGCCCCTACCCGCATCCGGACGACGTCGACCCGGACCTGATCAACGCCGGCAAGGAGACCGTCACCACGCTCCCCGGCTCGTCGATCTTCGACTCGGCGACCAGCTTCGGGATGATCCGCTCGGGAAAGATCGACGTGGCCATCCTGGGTGCCATGGAGGTCAACCCGGCCGGTGACATCGCCAACTGGATGGTGCCCGGCGCGATGGTCAAGGGCATGGGCGGCGCGATGGACCTCGTGGTGGGCGCCCGCCGCATCGTCGTGGTGATGGACCAGGTGGCCAAGGACGGCTCGTCCAAGATCGTCTCGGAGATCTCCCTGCCGCTCACGGGCCTGGGCTGCGTGGACCGGATCATCACGGAACTCGGTGTCTTCGACCGCGACGCCGACGGCCTGACCCTGGTCGAGCTGGCCGACGGGGTGACCCTCGAGCAGGTCGCCGACGCCACGGGAGCCCCGTACCGGGTGGCCGAAGGACTGCGGTAATCACGCCACCGGGACTCGCACCACCACCCGCCGGCGCCGCCGGACTCTGGACCACACCGGTCCGGGGTCGGGCGGCGCTCTCGGCGTTGGCGTGGGTCGTGGGGTACGTGGTCGGCCTCGTCGTCGTCGTCCTCCTCGCCCTTCTCGCCGCGAGCGCCGTCGGTACCGCGCGGCCCGACACCGCCCTACTCGCCCTCGTGGTGCTCGGCGG
>NZ_JAALDX010000549.1:0-177 GCF_014145095.1 Dietzia sp. SLG310A2-38A2
CGCTGACCGACGCGGCCGCCGAAGCCGCGATCGGTGCCGCGGCCAAGACCTTGTGCCTTCCCACCGTGCGTGACCAGGCGATACCGATGGCCGAGGCCGCCGCCAAGCAGCGTTTGACCCACAAGGCGTTCCTGGCCGAAATGCTCTCCGCCGAGTGCGACGAACGCGATGCCCGCC
>NZ_JAALDX010000549.1:187-516 GCF_014145095.1 Dietzia sp. SLG310A2-38A2
CGATCGCACTGCCGACCACGGCCGCTCCGGCGGCCGCCGATCAGAGGCCCGCCCCGTCGCTGGCCGGTTACGACCAACTCCTGACCTCAAGCGGGCGCCAGCTCGAGGAGGCCATCGCATGAGCAGTAGCAAGACCCCGCCGGCGATGACTGCGCTGACCGACGCGGCCGCCGAAGCCGCCATTGGTGCCGCAGCCAAGACCCTGTGCCTACCCACCATCCGTGACCAGGCGATACCCATGGCCGAGGCGGCCGCCAAGCAGCGTCTGACCCACAAGGCGTTCTTGGCCGAGATGCTGTCGGCCGAGTGCGACGAACGCGATGCCCGCC
>NZ_JAALDX010000549.1:526-744 GCF_014145095.1 Dietzia sp. SLG310A2-38A2
TCCCGACCTTCCTCCGGCGACATTGGCGCACCTGGCCGGCGGCGCGTGGATCGACGCCGGGGAACCTTTGGTCCTGCTCGGCGACTCCGGCACCGGCAAAACCCACCTGCTCATCGCTCTGGGTACCGCGGCAGCCGAGCAAGGACGACGAGTCCGGTACGTCACCACCGCGGCCCTGGTCAACGAGCTGGTCGAAGCCGCCGACGACAAGCAACTGT
>NZ_JAALDX010000549.1:754-11302 GCF_014145095.1 Dietzia sp. SLG310A2-38A2
GACGGATGCGCAGGGTCAACGAGGCCAAGTTCCCGCGCACCAAACGGCTCGCCGACTTCGATCCCGCCCGCCTGCCCGACCTACCACCAGCAACGTTGGCGCACCTGGCCGGCGGGGCGTGGATCGACGCCGGAGAACCACTGGTCCTGCTCGGCGACTCCGGAACCGGCAAAACCCACCTGCTCATCGCCCTGGGTACCGCGGCAGCCGAGCAAGGACGCCGAGTCCGGTATATCACCACCGCGGCCCTGGTAAACGAGCTCGTCGAAGCCGCCGACGACAAGCAACTGTCCCGCGTGGTCGGCCGCTACGCCCGACTGGACCTGCTGTGCCTCGACGAGGTCGGCTACGTCCACCTCGATCCACGCGGGGCCGAACTTCTGTTCCAGATCATCACCGCGCGAGAGGAACGAGCCTCGATCGCCTGCGCCTCAAACGCGCCGTTCAGCGAATGGGGCAACACTTTCACCGACCCCCGACTGGCCGCAGCAGTGGTCGACCGGCTGACCTACAACGCCCACATCATCCAGACCGGCACCGCCTCCTACCGACTGGCCACCACCGCGGCCCAACACCGAAAGGAACCCGCGACCACCTGACCGCCCGGGACGCCAACCACCGGCGCACCCACCCCCAACCCATCACGAGGGTGGGGCCAAATCAAAACAGCACAGCGGGGCCAAATGGGGTTGTCATTCTCAGAGAAAGCAAAAAACTGGATCTTCAGTCGACCGGAATCCACTCAACTCCCGCATCAACGCGCCCTCAGCGAACCGCCGTTACGCACTCCGGATCCGGAAGAGCAGTCAAACTTTCCAGATTCGGACGCCAACGTTGTATCGAAAAGCTACACAAGCGTGACGTTTGGGGACGGACGGCCCTCGTATATGCTTGTTAAGCCTTGCCAGATATCTGTCTGACGGAATTTCTCAGCCGCGCGGTCTGAAGCCGCTTCTCCCATCCCTCGCCGAAGATCGGGATTGGCAGCGAGTTGCAGTACACGGTTTGCCATTTCGCGCCCGTCGTCGATGTCCACCGCGAAACCAGTCTCGCCCTCGACAATAGAGTCGATCGCGCCAGTCGCCCTCGTTGTTATGGTTGGAATGCCCACAGCGGCAGCCTCGAGAACAACGTTCGGGAACCCTTCTCGTTTAGTTGGTAGTATCAGTACGTCAGCAATCGAATATAAAGGGGCCAAATCACGTTGATATTCTACTAGCAGGACATTCGCGCCAGATTCACGAAGCGTCCTGGCGGCGGTTTCGGAATCTACGCGGCCAACAGCAATTACTTTGACGGGCGTGCTCGCGTCTCGTATCCACTTACACATTTCAATAACGGTTGATATGCCCTTGTCTGCGTTAATTCGGCCCACGAAGAGAACTACGAACTCAACAGGAGAGACCTCCAGAGACTCGCGAACCGAAGTCGCCGGCACAGCATTAACTCGCGACTTCCAAGACTCGCTATCAACGCCGTTGCTACTACCAGAGCCAATAAGCATGAGAGGCTTGCGAGTTATGCAACTTGCTCGCATCGAATATCCAACACTTTCGCTAACGACAACTATGTCCGTGGCGCATGCCGAAATTATGCGTTCAATCCAGATGAGTAGACGGCGTCGTTTGCCAGTCTCTCCCTCGAATCGTAATCCCCGGACAACATAGACGCGACGGGGGGTGCGTGCCAGAAACGACGCCAGAGCCGCAAGAAGTGACGCTTTAGGGGTGCCGAAATTGACGACATCCGGCCTGTGTGTACGAAGAAGGCGGAGCCATTCTACAAAAGCTTTCAGATCTGCCGGAATATTGATGTCCCGAGACATGACTATCTCGTGTACTTTCACCGGGTATAGACGCCGGCATTCATCAAGTTCGGGCCCAGGGCTCGCTGCGACATGCACGTCATAGCCTTTTGAATCCATGTATTCTGCCTGGCCCCGAAGAAAGCCTCGGGCGCTTTGCGGGGCGGTGAAACCATAAAGCAGCTTCATTGTTTGTCCTTATTGGTCAATTCAGATGGCTGGGCTAGATTGGATGAGAATGGGCTACGCCTCTACCCGATTTTGAGCAGCTGCTGGGGGCCAAGGTCAGGTTGGTCAACCATTGAGTCGTCTTTCGTAGAGTGATACACCGCTCTAACTTCAACAAATCAAGACCGCCAAGGAGGGAAATAGCCTTCTGTGCTGGCCGTACCTGCTACTTCGATATATGCATGTTGATTCAGCACCATTTTAGACACGCTGAAGTCCGCTAGAGGTGCTGCTGGGCAGAACCCAGCCTTCCACTCGAGTAGGTCGGATTCTTCTCCACCGAACCCACCCCCCAAATGAAAATTAGCGAGGCCGTTAGTCGCGGACCATTCGGCAGCTGTGTAGTAGGCGAGGTAGTTGGCCTTCATATCTCTGCCTGCATCTGACGTTCCTAGCAGGTGTGCATGCAGAGTTTCTCCTCCAACCAGACAAATCAGACCGCAGACAATTTCTCCGTCGAACGCGACTTCAACAAGTAGCAAATCAAAGTCGTCCGCTGAGGCAAGGGCGTCCCAGTACGATTGGCCAAAGCCGTAGTATTCGCTAGCATTCAATCGCTTCATAGACGTGGAGTAAAGATCTGCGAAAGATTGTAAATCTTGGACTTCCTGCCTGGCGCAAACGGTCAAGCCGGATCTCCGGGCCTTCCGGGTGTACTGTCTGTGCTTTTTTTTCATTCCGCTCATTAGCGAGCCGGGATCATCTGTGGGCCAAAGGACCGTCGATCCCAATTGGACTAGTCCTGAGGCTGAATGGGCAAGTCTGTATTGCTGACCGTTGGTCGGGTCTGATCTAAGGAAGGCTGCAATTACATTGTTTCTCGAGGCCCATTGGGCAAAGGCAGGCTCAAAAGACTCGATAGATACAGGGTCGCCGCGCAGGCCGCCGTAGCCATAGGGCGAGGTTGCGTCAAAGTACGGGGTACCGGGTACTTTGCGAAGAAGTAGCGGAAGATGGGCAACTATTCCAGTAGCATCTCCCCTGAATTCGAGACAAACGGGCGCGACGAAATCCGGTTCGACTATTCCCGATATATCGCAGTAGCTCTTTGTGTAGTACGGACTATCAAAGTCTAGTCTGCTCCACTCTGCGAAACCCACTTCGCGAACAGTTAGATCTTCGTAAAGTGTCATAGCAGTTTCTCCCGGTCAAGATACTCGATTATCGAGTTCTGCGCTTCTTTTTCTAGGCCTTGGAAGGGTCGCGACACTTTGAGCTTGGAAGGAATTGATCCCAGATCTGCTTCCGTATAGGACGCTCCGCAATAGTCAAGTATTTCCGAGACTATCTGCACGGGGTCGGAGCACATGTGGGCATAGTCGACGGTGAGGCGATAGGGAGAGTCTTCGAACTTCGCGTCGGAAGCCGCGTTGCGCATATCCGAAATCTGGTGGCACACCATTTCCACATCGGATTGGTAGTGCAACCTCGGCTGCCGGGGTATCGGACCAAGAAATGAACTGGAATCCACGTTGAGCCTACGCCTGAGTCCGACCATGCTGGCAGCAGTATCTCGCACGTCTCTCTGGATATCTATGAACCTGCTGCGGCCCACTTCAGAGGAGATGTAATGGTGATGTATCGGCGCTAAGAAGTTCTTGTATACCGTTGGCGCCTGAAAAGCGTCATTCACAAGGTCCAGTACCCTACGGGCTTCACTTCCGGGCGCAGGTGGCCTGTCTGCCTTAAGGGACATTGAATCGTGTCCCTGCAGTTCCCTCCAGAAGTAACCGAACTCGTGAGGGCCTAGAGGGTCGGAAGTGCGTCCGCCAAGGGATGCCAGTTGAATAGGTGGGGCTACAGCGGAAAGCGCACTTTGAAGAGCCGCACCTACATGGGGAGTGCGCCAGTATGGCGCCATAATGTTGGAGGGGTAGCCCAAGGCTCTGGATTTCGCGAGGAGTTGGAAGAGGAGGGTGGTCCCAGATCTCGGATACCCGGTGATTTGAATGCTGAGTTGATGGCTTGACGTCGGTTGGTCGTCACCAAACTCGCTAAGCGTTGCGCGATTCAGGCGCCGCAGAAAGCCCTCATAATCTGCTCCCTTGGAAATATATTTCAATTCTGCTCCGTTTCGTTTTGTCGTGGATTTATGGAGGCTTGCGCATCTGACTAACCTAGGTCGTCTACCTCTGCTTGGTTTCTGTCATTGGATACAGTAGGCCGAAGTAGGGCGACTGGTGTTTTTAGAAGCGTACGGAGGTAAGCTCTCACTGAAGGCGCAGAGGCGTACTGGGAATCGAGGCTCAGTCGTCTCGACCAAAGGACGGTGTTTCTCCCTGCCACTTGGGCAGGTCCGGTGATTCCCGGCCGCACCAAGAAGCGTGTGTGCTGAAGCCCTCCAGGTATCTTGTGCTCCCATTCGGGAACGACAGGGCGGGGACCGACAAGTGACATCTCACCGCGCAGTACGTTCAATAGTTGCGGTAGTTCGTCAAGCCCACTCCGTCGTAACTTGGCGCCAAACGGGGTTATCCTGGTAGTTGTTGGTACGCCATTGCTGTCCAGATGTAGGTCAGCGTTAGGGATCATTGTCCGAAACTTCACGGCGCTAAATATTGTCCCGTTCTTTCCTAGCCGTTTGTGATGGAAGAGAATGGGTTTACCCTGGTTGAGTAGGCTTGCTGCCGAAAGTGCCGCTAATGCGGTGCCCCAGAGGGGCATTGTCACAATAACGAGCAGTAAGTCAAGAATCCGGGTCGGCAGGGTGTTTGTTGCGTGCTTCAATTGATCTCCAAGTTGTCCAGAGTTTCTGGTTGCCTGGCGCGATCCTATACTGACGAAGTCTGATGTACTGTCTGTCTCGGTCATGGCCGACCTGTTACCAGTGAAAGCGAGACGGTTTTGAAACGCATCCTCATGTCGAAAGCGACCGTTGGTCCCGAGGAGGAGGAAGCCCTGATTCGCGCGATCCGTTCCGGATGGGTGACGCCGTTGGGGCCTGAGGTGGACGCGTTCGAGGCAGAGATTTGTGAGCGCACCGGGCGTCGGCACGCGTTGGCACTCTGCTCTGGAACCGCAGCACTTCATCTCGCGCTACTGGAGCTGGGGGCCAAGCCCGGGACGTGCGTCGTGCTGTCCTCGATGACCTTCGCTGCCACGGCGAACGCAGTGGCCTACACCGGTGCCGATGCTGTGTTCGTTGACTCGGGCGAGTCCGACGGAAACGTCGATCCGCAGCTGATGCTTGAGGCGATCCGCACTCTGCAGGGCGAGGGACGTGAGGTGGTCGCCGCTATCCCGGTTGATCTTTTCGGCCGCTGCGTGGAGTACGACGTACTCGAGACGGGGCTCGCTGAGCTGGGGGTGCCGATGCTCGCCGACGCGGCCGAATCTCTCGGTGCGACCTTCAAGGGAAGGGCCGCCGGAGCGTATGGGCGGGCCGCCGCCTTCTCCTTCAACGGCAACAAGATCATGACCACATCCGGGGGTGGGATGCTGGTCTCCGATGACCGGGAAATGATCAACCGCGCCCGCTACCTGTCCACTCAGGCCCGACAGCCGGCTCCCTGGTACGAACACACCGAGATCGGCTACAACTACCGGATGTCCAACATCCTCGCGGCTCTCGGTCGTGCACAGTTGGCCAAGCTGGACAGCTTCATCGCCCGGAGGCGTGAGATCCGCGCAATGTATGTAGAGGCTTTCGCCGACATCGAGGGCCTCAGGTTCCTCGGATCCGCAGAAGTTGTGGATGGCACGGCCGACAACTGCTGGCTCACCGCAATCGACCTGGGAACCGCCGTCGGAGTGTCTGCCGACGAGATGGTCGCTCACCTGGACGCGCAGGACATCGAGGGGCGTCACCTATGGAAGCCGATGCACCTGCAGCCGGTGTGGCGTAACGCCCGCGCCTTCACCACCGGGGCATCCGAGGCGCTGTTCCGCCGGGGGGTCACCCTGCCCAGCGGGTTCGGCCTCGCGGATTCGGAAGTCGAGCAGGTCATCGAGGCTGTTCGGACCAGGTTGATCCGCCAATAGGCTTCGGCGCGTCGCCAGAGTGCGGACCGGAAGCCCTTCACCGGAAGCCCTAACCGAGCTGGGGCCAAGCGGCTTCTCAGGGCTAATCGTTGGGATAGCGTTGCCTCACGCTGACCGGATTCCCTTAGTCAGTCTGAGCAGACACGGGGACTACGTATGCCACTTTCATCAATCCGGGGCACAGTTGGCTGGGGCGGCACCTTTCTTATTGCCGCAGGGCTTGCAATGGCAATGTCCGCATGTTCACCCCAAGTTCCGCAGTCCCCGACGGAAGCGCAGCCACCGGCCCCGACCGAGACGACGGAGCCCGTCCGCGCCGTCGACATCGCCGCGGGTCAGCAGGACGGGCCGGTTGACGTAGAAGTCGATGGCGGCGCGGCGGGCGTCGGGGTGACCTTCCGTGAGATCACCATCGAGCCCGGGGCCGGCACCGGGGAGCACTGCCACTACGGGCAGCTGATCGCGGTTGTGGAGCAGGGCGAACTCACCCACTACGCCGACATCTATCCCGGCGGCGTCCACGTCTACAGCCAAGGCGAGTCGATCATCGAGGGCGCGGGTTACCCGCACGAGGGGCGCAACGAGGGCGATGAGGACGTGGTGCTGATGGTGACCTACGTGATCCCCGAGGGAAAGCCGCTCGCCGAGACTGACCTGGCGAACTGCGACCACTGAGTCGCGCGGTCAGTCGTCCTCGGCGAGGTCCGGGTCGACGTCGTCGTCGGTGGGCACCACCACCAGCTGTTCGGCCACGTCGGCCGGATCGGCCTCTCGGGTGGGGTCGTCGACGCTCACCTCGGGCGTGTACTCCTCGGCTGCGGTGACGGGATCCGGCTCCGGCGTGTATTCGTCCGGATCGGGGCGGTCCTCGGCAAACATCTCAGGCTCCTCCTTGTCCCACTGTCTCGTTGCGCTGAGGTCATGACTGGCTCGCGGCCTCCTGTGCCTCCACCCTAAGCATCCTGCGGCGAACGGTGCCAGTGGCCGGCGAGGCGTACCTTGGGCCGCACTCGAACGCTCAACCCAGGAGGCACTGTCATGGCGGATCCGCTGTACACCGTTGAAGCCCTGTCCACCGGCGGAGGCCGCGACGGCCACGTCGCCACCGCCGACAAGGCCGTGGATCTGGAGATGGCCCCGCCCACCGAGCTCGGCGGGTCGGGGGAGGGCAACAACCCCGAGCAACTGTTCGCCGCCGGGTACGCAGCCTGCTTCCACTCCGCACTGCAGAGCGCTGCGCGGATGAAGAAGGTGAAGATCGACGGCTCGTCGGTGGGCGCCCGGGTCTCGCTGGTGGCGTCGGGGGAGCAGAGCATCGACCTGACCGTTGACCTCGAAGTGGTGATCCCCGGGCTCGAGTCCGAGCAGGCCAATGAGCTGGCCACGCTCGCTCACGAGCTGTGCCCCTACTCCCGCGCCACCAAGGGCAACATCGAGGTCAGCGTCTCGGTCTCCGACGACTGACACTTGCGGGGGCTAGCCGGCGGCGCGGTGCGGGGCTATCACCGCGCGTCCGCTGACCTTGCCGTCGACAAGCTTCTGGTACACCTCCAGGGCCTGGTCCAGCGGATACACGTGGACCTCCGGGCTGATCTTGCCCGCCCGATACAGGTCCACCACCTCGTGGAGATCCTCGAGAGTGCCCCAGTAGGTGGAAGAGAAGTTGACCTCGTACGGCAGGCGGAAGACGTTCCAGGGGAAGTCGGCGCCGGCCAGACCCACCACGGTCACCGAGCCCTGCTGGGCCACGCTGGCGGCGGCGAGCTCAAGGGTCGGGGCCGCGCCGACGAAGTCGAACACGGCGGTGACGCCGCGGCCGCCGGTGAGTTCCTGGAGCTTCTCGGCGGCTCCCTCGCTCGGGATGCCGATCGCCCCGTCTTTCTCCGCGGCGGCGACGGCCTCCGGCTTGGTGTCGGTGGCGTACACGGTGGCCCCGGTCATGGCCCGGATGATCTGCACCCCCACCAGGCCCAGGCCGCCGAGGCCGATGCACAGCGCGGTCGCGCCCGGGGTGGTCAGGTCGGGCAGCACCCGCTTGATGGCGTGGTACGGAGTGAGGCCGGCGTCCGCCAGGGGAGCGGCGGCGACGGGGTCGGCGTCGCCCAGCGGGATGAGGTTGCGCGCGTTGGTGGTCATGTACTCGGCCATGCCGCCGTCGCGACCGAGCCCGGTGGCCATGTACCCCACTGAGGGCACGTCCTGGCAGTACGTGTCCTGCCCACGCGAGCACGGCTTGCAGCGTCCGCAGCCGATCGGACCGTAGACCAGGAACGCCTCGCCCGTGTTCAGGCCGGTGACGCCGGGGCCCAGCTCCTCGATCCATCCGGAGACCTCGTGGCCCAGGGTGAACGGCGGGGTGAGGAAGCCGGTGGGGTCGCCGGGGAACTCGTGGAACAGGCCCACATCGGAATGGCAGGCGCCGGAGCCAGCCACCTTGAGCAGCACCTCGCCCGGACCGGGAGTAGGTCTGTCGACCTCCTTGAGTACGGGGAAGGTCTTGAAACCTTCAAACACGACTGCCTTCATGGCGGCGCTCCTCGCTGACTCGCCTGAGGGCGCACCGGACGAGTGACGCCCATCACAAGTATGCCCTTTCGTGCATGCAATCGGGTGGCGAACACCTCGTCGTCGTGTTCTTCTTTCTCCTTTGATGCGCGGTCAGGTCCGGGTCTGCTGCTCGCGGTCCCGTTCCACGCTCCGCCGCGGGCGCCAGACGGGCTCGAGGGCGGCGTCCTCCTCGGCGGTGGCGACCCGGAACGGGGGCTCGGCCGGAGTGGGCACGCCCTGTGCTTCCTGATCCCTGTGGCGCGCAGGCTGCCGAACACCTCGTCGGTGACGGCGAAGATGGCAGGGATGGAGCCGACGGCAAAGCGATGTCGGTGGTCTCAATGAGCACCAACACGGCCAGCAGGGGAGTGGTCATGATCAGCCTGCCCTTGCAGACCAGCAAGCGCTGGCCGTGGAAGGTATCGGCCATGGGGATCAGGCGGCGGAACGCCGCGAGCAGGCGGGACTGGTCGGGGTTGAGGTGCTCGTCGCACTGGCGGACTATCCGATAGCGACGTTGTCCTCCGCCAGGGCTTTCTCGATGAGGTAGCCGGCGAAGTATTGCTGGCCGAAGTCGGCGCCCCAGACGGCCCAGATGATCGCGCCGAAGCCCACGCCGAGGGCGACCCAGACGGCCGACCAGGTAGCGGTTTCGCGGACGCCGATCACGTGAGCTCTGCGGTGGGCGACAAGGTCGATCGCCAGCGTCAGGACGATGAACGCCAGGACTGCAAGCCGGAGCCAGAGGGGTGGGTGCATGACGGGACCTGTCGACCAGTGGGTGGTCGAAGGTCTCTACCGGCCCTTTTGGGCCCGCTCCGCCGGGCCCGTGGGCCGTGGTGACGACGAAGCGTGTGAGGGATACTCCCCTTCTGGTGGCGCAAGGCTGGCGTAAGAGTGGAGTTGGGTTCAGGGCGCAGTCCGGAGGCAGGAGTAGAGGATCGCCTCGATGCCGGAGGTAACCTCCTTGAGATTAAAAAAGGGAGTTTATGGTGGAGTCGGCCGTCACGCGCCGGCACTCGCACCCCGCGTCTCACGGCCCGCCACTTCCGCCACCGAGCGGGCTCGCTGCCCCTCGCCTGCAGACAGGGACCACATGACCTCACGCACTACCCGCACCATCGCCTCCGGCGCCGCCGCACTGCTCATCGCGTCCGGGCTGGCCGTAGGCACCGGAGCCGCTGTCGCCACCGCCGACACCTCGGCGTGCGCCACCGCCCAGACCGTGACCTTCAACGACATCAACACCCTGGGCACCAACTACTACCTCAACAAAGAGGTCGTCGGCGACGGGACCGCGGCCCCCGGCGGCACAGTGACGTTCCGGACCACGGTGAGCGGTGCGGGCGCCCTGGTCACGCGCATCGACGACTTCCACCCGGCCGGCTTCGAACTGGTCCAGGCCCGCTCCAGCATCTGGTACCTGCTGGGTGGACAGACGTGGACGACCGTGACCGACGATGTGAGCCGCGATTCCGCGAGCAACTCCGTCTACTACTCGGGAGCCGGGTGGACCACCGCCGGCAACGCCAAGGCCACGCTCGAGACCACGTACCGAGTGCCCGCCGACGCCACCCCGGGCGAGGTGCTCAACACCGGCGCGGCCACGAACCTGGCGCTGGTGAGCGGCCGGCGGGTGGCCAACCCCATCAACACCTGCGTGACCATCCGCGAGCCCAACCCGACCGAGGTCGTGACCGGCAGCCTCGACGGGCTGGGCCTGGGATCGGTGACCTCCGGGTCGACCGCCCTCGGCGACATCGGGGCCGACCCGGCCATGTTCTCCGCCGACCTGATCAACGGGCTCGACCTGGGGCAGCTGATCGGTGGCCTGGCGGGGAGCTGATCGCGGGGGCGCGGCGGCGGGACTTGTCGTCGTCGCGCTGTCTGGTCTGATCCACGCGCCGGCGGCAACCGACTGGCGGCAACCGATCTGCGGTGTCTGACCGGCAGCAACAGGGGCCGGCTCGCTCTATGGCGAGCCGGCC
>NZ_JAALDX010000549.1:11361-12585 GCF_014145095.1 Dietzia sp. SLG310A2-38A2
GCTGAACGTGCGGGCTGCTTCTGGTGGCCATCCGTGGGTCGAACCCGACCGAGGGCGGGAACGGCAGCCTCAGCCGCAGCGGGGCCGGGAGCGCCCATGAACGGTCGGCACGGGCCAAAAGTGGAACAGATCGTCCCGATCTGTAACGGAACTAGCTGCCCCGACGCTATAGTTGGTAACTATTCTTTCATAGGGTTCTGGGGCCAGCATGTTCAGACCGTTTCGTCGTCGACGAGATCGCATCTACTCCCCGTTGCCGCCGCCTGCCGCCGCGCCCGACCAGGCCAAGTACGACCGCGCATGGGCCGATTACGTCGAGTGGTCGGGGTTAGACGAAGACCAACTGCCCGATAGCCTGCGGGCGAAAGACCAGTAGTAGGCGTTAGCTACTGTCGGAATGGATCAGCGGAGCGACTGAGGGCGTTGAGCTTCCGCTTGTGGTGAATGCGCTTGTGGCCCTGGCTCTCGACCCGCTTGCCTTCGGCAAAGTACGTCGATGGCATCTGCGCCGCTCTCGGTGGGCAACGCGGGGTGCTGGCTACGACGGCGTCGGAGTGGTGAGCCACCAGACGATCACGTCTCGCGTCAGGTCGCCGATGGGGCCTTCGCCCGTGGAGCCGTCGCCCCACCGGGGGAGATCCACCCAGATGCGCAGCGGCGGCCCACCGATCACGGGGACGTCCACGTGGGCGAGCGGGCGGTGCTCCGGCACGAGTTGGTACCTGTTAATCGTCCAACAGACGTGCAACGGCACGAGGCCCGTCAGGCAGGACAGTTGGCGATCGGGTTCGATCGGGGTCAGCACGCGGGTGCCGGGGGCCGCCGGGTTCCAGAACGCCGGGTCGGCTGGCCCGAGCACATCGGTCATGATCTCCGGCGTCAGTGCTCCCGCCGGGGGCGTTGGCGTGGCGGGTCCTGCGTCTGCCGGGTCGGCAAGGGCAGGGGCGGTGCCGAGCGCGGTCGCTGCAGCGGCTGCTGCCATCGTGAGGCCGAGGCGCCGGCGGGTGGGCCTGCTTCGGGAGGCCCGGCGAGGGTTGGCCCCTGCACTCAGGCCCGGCCGTGATTCGCTCCCGGTGATCCGGAGCTGGTCGATCTTTGTGGAGCGCCTGAAGCTGATCATTGATCTACTCTCGTCTGTTCTGCCGGACGCCCCACGCGTTGTGGCGACTTCGCAGGAGGTTACTAGGCCTAACGTGAGCGCGGACAACATGGGTGCATTACTGA
>NZ_JAALDX010000549.1:12753-15717 GCF_014145095.1 Dietzia sp. SLG310A2-38A2
CCGTCTCCGCTGCCGACATCCAAGTCGGCCCCTGGGTCGTCGCGGTGCCGGACATCGCGCCTATTGTGGTGCCCGTGCCGATGGGCTCCGAGGCTGCGCCGCTGCCTGCCCTCCCTTACCCCCTCGTATGGGCGACGCCTTTCGTGCCTCCGGCGCCCGCCCCTGCTCCCGCGCCCGCTGCGGCTCCCGCACCGGCGCCGGTCCACGTTCCGCCCGCTCCGGCTCCGGTCCGCGTCCAGCCTCCGGCTCCCGCGCCGGTGCGTCACGTCGCCAACTGCACGGAGGCCCGCCAGCTGGGTGTCGCGCCGATCTACCGCGGGGATCCCCTCTACCGGCCGGCGCTTGACCGGGACAACGACGGCATCGCCTGCGAGTGAGTCACCGTTGAACCGGAGCTGAGGGGGTCGGCCACTGCTGTGGTCGGCCCCCTCAGTCGTTCAGGGCAGGAAATCTCTCAGGTAACCCCGAGCTCTGAGCCGGTACTGTCCAACGGTTGCCGGCCATGCGCTTCGCCGCGACCGGGACGTGGACACCCGGCCCCCCGACCAGAGACGCTCGGCAGGCCCCGTGCGTGGGAGAAACGGACATCGATGTGATCACCCTTGCCGCAGCACCGCCGGTCGAACCCTCGGCGGGGTACAGCGGATTCATCGGGTGGGTCCTGGACCTCATGGAGACGCTGGGCGAGCTCGGCGTGGGCCTGGCGATCCTGCTCGAGACGTTCCTGCCACCGATCCCGTCCGAGGCGGTGCTGCCCGGGGCGGGGTTCCTCGCCTACGAGGGGCGGATGAGCTTCTCCCTCGCCTGGGCGGCGGCCACCGCGGGCGCGCTGATCGGCGCCTGGATCTGGTACGCCGTCGGAGCCGCGCTCGGACGCGATCGCACCAGGCGCCTGGTGGGCAGGATCCCGCTGCTCGACTACGAGGACTTCGACAAATCTGAGGCCTTCTTCCAGCGGTGGGGCGGCGTGGCCGTGCTGCTGGGGCGCTGTGTGCCCCTGGTGCGCTCGTTCGTCTCCATACCCGCGGGGATCAGCCGGATGCCTGTCACGCACTTCACGGCGTACACGCTCATCGGATCCGGGGTGTGGAACGCGATCTGGATTGGCGCGGGGTTCGTGTTCGGCCCGGCGATCAAGCCCGCACTGGAGCGGTGGAGTGGAGTGCTGTCCAACGCGGTGCTGGCGATCATCGCAATCCTGATCGTCTGGTTTGTGGTCAAGCGCGTACGGCGGCTGATCGAGCGCCAACGCGCCGTGAGCGTGCACTGAGCGCGCCTGGGTCGTCTCGTGCGCTTGAGAGGTGGGCCGCTACCGCTCGTCCCTGTTCGTCCCCGCGACAGGGTACGGGCCGCGCTGGACGCGCCCCCTCGTCGAGTGGTCGCACTTGACGGAGATCGGAAAACCCCACCTGGGAGAATGCGATCAAGAGTGACCCCGCGACGGGTGGTGACCCGGTGCCGGCGCCGATGATGAGGTGGATCGCCCGGTCGCCGGTCCGCCCGGTTATCGGGTCGCCCCGGTCGCCCGGGTTCTTCGAGTCATCGGTCCGCTCGGGGCATCGGGTCGCGCAACGCACGCCGGGGCATGGGATCCGAAGGGTACGACGTGCCGCGAGGGTGAAAGTCGTACCGTCGATTTCATGACCGAGCAGCAGCCGTACGAGGTGGTCCAGCGGTACCCGGAGTTCGAGCTGCGGCGCTATCCCTCTCATGCGGTGGCGGAGGTATCCGTTCGCGGATCCTTCGGCAACGCCGGCAACCAGGCATTCAGGTCACTCTTCAGGTACATCACCGGTCACAACGAGTCGGCTGGGTCCGTCGCCATGACAGCACCTGTCGTCCAGGAGCCGCCCAGCTCGGAGAAGGTCGCCATGACCGCACCTGTGGTCCAGACCCAGGCGGACGACGGCGCGCACGTCGTGGCCTTTGTGCTGCCCGCATCGCTGACCGCTGCGACCGCGCCAGTGCCCACCGACCCTCAGGTTCGACTCAGGCAGGTGCCCGATCGCGTCGCGGCAGCGGTCCGGTACTCAGGACTGTGGAGCGAGTCGAGCTATCGTCGGCACTTGGCCGAGCTCGAGGCCGGGATCGCCCGGGCCGGGCTGATCGCGACGGGGCCACCGAGGTTCGCCCGGTTCGACCCGCCCTTCCGACCGTGGTTTCTGCGGCGCAACGAGGTCCTTCAGGACGTGGAGTGGCCCGTCAGCGACTGAGCAGGGTCAGCGGTACCCGGGGTCGGACTCACCGATGGTGGAAGATGCCGGCCTTGTCGTCGTCGTCCATTCCAGATACCCCCGGCGGGGACGCGAACGGGTCGATCACAATGGCACCACTGATCGGGCGGAGGCATTCTGGACGTCATGCCAGCCGACCCCAGCCAGCCCGCGTCCAGCTCCGCCGTCGGGCCTTCCACCCCGCCCAGCTCCGCCGCCGACCTTCCCTCTGACGGGAAGGTGGGCCTGCGCGTCTTCGTGGAACCCCAGCAGGGCGCCACCTACGCCGATCAGCTCGCGGTCGCCCGCGCGGCGGAGGACCTGGGTTACGAGGCGTTCTTCCGCTCGGACCACTACCTCAAGATGGGCGGCGTTAGCGGCCTGCCCGGTCCCACTGACGCCTGGTTGACCCTGGCCGGCCTGGCCCGGGAGACCAGCTCCATCCGGCTCGGCACTCTGTTGACCTCGGTCACCTTCCGGCACCTCGGTCCGTTGGCGATCTCTCTCGCGCAGGTCGACCAGATGTCCGGGGGGCGCCTGGACGTGGGCCTCGGTGCGGGGTGGTACGCGGACGAGCACACCGCCTACGGCATCCCGTTCCCGCCCATCGGCGAGCGGTTCGACATGCTCGAGGACACCCTCGGAGCCCTGGAGACCCTGTGGTCGACGCCCGAGGGAGAGACGGTCACGGTGCGCGGCAAGCGCATCGATCTAGTCGACTCGCCGGGCCTACCCAAGCCGCTGCAGCAGC
>NZ_JAALDX010000071.1 GCF_014145095.1 Dietzia sp. SLG310A2-38A2
GTGCCGCCGCGGGGGGAGTCCACGACGTCCGCCACCACGACCGTGACGTTGTCCGGGCCGCCGGAGCGCAGCGCGAGCTGGACCAGCCGCTCGGCGGCGGCGTCGGCGGACCCGGTCCCGAGGGTCTCGGCGATGGTCTCGGTGCTCACCGGGTCGGACAGTCCGTCCGAGCAGAGCAGGTAGCGGTCGCCCACCCGTGCCTCGCGGACGACGGTGGTGGGCTCGACGGGCTCTCCGGTGAGGGCCTTGAGGATGAGCGAGCGGCGCGGGTGCACGTGCGCTTCCTCGGCGGTGAGTTCGCCGCGGTCGACGAGCGACTGGACGAAGGTGTCGTCCTTGGTGATCTGCGTGAGGACGTCGTCGCGGAGCAGGTACGCGCGCGAGTCGCCCACGTGGAGCAGTCCCATGCGCCGGCCGTCGAAGAGCAGGGCCGTGAGCGTGCAACCCATCCCGTCGGCCTCCGGATGCGCCTCGACGTGCGCGGCGATCGCCTGGTTGCCCTCGTGCATGGCCCGGCTGAGCGCGCCGGCGAGATCGGAACCCGGTTGGTCCTCGTCGAGCTTGGCCAGGGTCGCGACCATGATCTGGCTGGCCAGCTCGCCCGCGGCGTGACCGCCCATACCGTCGGCCAACGCGAGGACGCGGGGCGCGGCGTAGGCGGAGTCCTCGTTGTTGTCCCGCACCATCCCCGTGTGGGAGCGGGCGGCGTAACTGAGCGCCGGGGTCACGCGCGCAGCTCGATCACGGTCTTGCCGATTCGGATCGGCGTGCCGGCGGCCACCTTGACCGGGGTCGTCACCCGCGATCTGTCCAGATAGGTGCCATTGGTCGAACCGAGGTCCTCGAGGAACCAGTCCGGCCCGTGGGGCGACAGCCTGGCGTGTTGATTGGATGCGTAGTCGTCGTCGATCACCAACGTGCACGAGTCGGCCCGGCCGAGCAGGACCGGTTGTTCGGACAGCGTGATGCGGGTGCCGGCCAGGGCGCCCTGGGTGACGACGAGGTGGCGGATCGCCTTGGTGCCCCGGCCGAGGAATCCGCCTCGGCGCTCACCCTGGTTGCCCGACCGCATCCCGACGTTGCCGAAGACATCGGTCTTCAGCGCCCGCAGGACGAGGTAGATGAACAGCCACAACAGCACCAGGAGGAGGCCACGCGAGAGTTGTAGGACGAGTCCCTGCACGAGTTCGGTCCTCCCCTCTCCGGTCAGGTCACCTCGGGCAACGTGTGATCGCCCCCGGAGGTTCCCGGGGGTCCTTGCGTGTCGAGGCTAGTCGAACCGGACGGTTATCTCCGAGTGTCCGACGCGGATCACGTCGCCGTCCGCCAGCTGCCAGTCCTGCACGGGGCCCTCGTTGACCGTGGTCCCGTTGGTGGAACCCAGGTCGGTCAGGACCGCCTCGCGGCCATCGAAACGGATGTCAGCGTGTTGCCGGGACACCCCGGTGTCCGGGAGTCGGAAGGCGGCGTCCTGGCCGCGCCCCAGCAGGTTGGACCCGCGCTGGAGGCGGAAGGTGCGACCGGATCCGTCCTCGAGGTGCAGTGTCACCGAGAGCGAGGCGCGACCCTGGGTGATCTGGGTGGGGGCGTCGGACGGGCCACCCCAACCGGGGTTCTGGCCGGCGGACCCGGACCGGGTGGCGACTGGGTAGTTGGAGGCGGGTGCCTGCATGGGGTTGTTCTCCTGACTGGCGCCCGGCGACGCGGGGGACGGCGACGACGGAGCCGGATGGCCCGGTGCCGGTGCCGGCGCGGCGGCCGAGATGTGAAACGGGACGGCGTCGGGGTCCACGACCCCGTTGATACGCATCTGCCCGGTGTGGAGGTCGTCGCGCTCGACGAAGGTGACCGTGACCGGGCCGTAGGTCTCCCACCCCTGTTCCGCGATGTGGTCCGAGAGATGGCGGGAGAACGTCTTGACGGCCAGGGCCTCGTCCTCCGTGAAGGACGCGTAGTCCGACCGGGCGAGCGTGATGGTGTAGCTGTTGGAGACCAGCAGGTGCCCGTCGACCACCTTGAGGGAGGCCTCGGACTGCTTACGGAGCTGCGCCTCCACCTCGGCCGCCACCACCTTGCCGCCGAAGAGGCGGGCGAAGGCGTCCCCGACCGCGCCCTGGAGTGTGCGTTCGAACTTGCCGACGATTCCCACGAGCGCCTCCTCTTCCCTGGTGCGTGTCGGTTTCCCTGGTGCGTGCCGGACGTCTGGTCGCCGCTCGTGACGGCGGCATCCGGTCGATCATAGAGGCGGGGGCGGCCCGAAGCACGTGCCTGGGATCACCGGAGGTCGTGGAGCCCGACTCCACCAGCGGATTAGTGTGGCTGGTTTGGTGCGTGTTAACGTATGCGGGCGTTACTCGGGCGAGTGGCGGAATGGCAGACGCGCTGGCTTCAGGTGCCAGTGTCCTTCGGGACGTGGGGGTTCAAGTCCCCCTTCGCCCACCAGATGAGAGCAGCTGCGGTTGCCTCGTGAGCCGGCCGAGAGGCCGGCTCTTCGCATTTCGGGCCGGGATGTGAGACCCGGTCGTTGCACATGTCACCTGAATCGGGTTCAATTATCGGTGTGACGTAGGCTCACGCAGATGTTCTCCCGGAGGTCGGCGCCACCATGCCGACGCCCCTGAGGACAACGCCATCATGGTGGACGGAGCAGAGATCACCATCTCGCCCGCGCCACCCTCGTGAGCTCGCATCCCACAGCTCGAATCCCAGACCGGTGCCCGGAGCGAACCCGGGCGATCACACACCGGGACCCGAACACGATGTAATGAACTGACATTGTCTGAGTCGGAGCACGCGCGTCGACTCTCCACAACGCTGTCGAAGGAACCCCTATGGCCTCGAGCCTCGAAGAGATCCCCGATATGACCCCGGAGACCGATATCCGGGACAGTGCGGACGCCCCCTCGGTGATCGGCGTGGTCGCCGAGTCCGATCCCGCGGAGAACCGGGTGGCCGCCACCCCGGCCACCGTCGCCAAGCTGATCGGCCTGGGCTACCGGGTCGTCGTGGAGCACGGCGCCGGCACCCGCGCCGAGTTCTCCGACGAGGCCTACGCCGAGTCCGGCGCCGACCTGGTCTCCGGTGACGTGGCCTGGTCGGGCGATGTGGTGCTGAAGGTCGCGGTGCCCACGGAGGCCGAGGTGGCCCGGATGCGGTCCGGTGCGACCCTCGTCGGCCTGCTGGCACCGGCCCAGAACGAGCGACTGCTGTCCGTCCTGGCCGAGCGCGGGGTCACCGCGCTGGCGATGGACGCGGTCCCGCGGATCTCCCGTGCACAGTCGATGGACGTGCTCAGCTCCATGGCCAACATCGCCGGCTACCGCGCCGTGATCGAGGCCGCCCACCACTTCGGCCGGTTCTTCACCGGACAGGTCACCGCGGCGGGCAAGGTCCCCCCGGCCAAGGTGCTGGTGGCCGGTGCGGGGGTCGCCGGTCTGGCGGCGATCGGTGCGGCCAGCAGCCTCGGGGCGATCGTCCGCGCCACCGATCCGCGTCCCGAGGTGGCCGACCAGGTCAAGTCGATCGGCGGCGAGTACCTGCCCGTCGAGGTCCCGGACGAGGAGAAGGTCGTCTCCACGGACGGCTACGCCAAGGCCACCAGCGAGGCCTACGACCGCGCGGCGGCGGCCCTGTACTCGGCCCAGGCGGCCGACGTGGACATCGTCATCACCACCGCGCTGATCCCGGGCCGGGCGGCCCCGCGTCTTCTCACCGCCGCGGATGTGGCGTCGATGAAGCGCGGCTCGGTGATCGTGGACATGGCCGCCGCCCAGGGCGGCAACGTCGAGGGCAGCGTCGCCGACGAGGTCGTGGTGACCGAGAACGGCGTGACGATCATCGGGTACACCGATCTCGCCGGGCGCCTGCCCGCGCAGGCCTCGCAGCTGTACGGCACCAACCTGGTCAACCTCACCAAGCTCGTCACCCCGGAGAAGGACGGTCGGTGGGCGCTGGATCTGGACGACGTCGTCCAGCGCGGGGTGACCGTGGCCAAGGGCGGCGAGATCATGTGGCCGCCCCC
>NZ_JAALDX010000550.1:0-13961 GCF_014145095.1 Dietzia sp. SLG310A2-38A2
CCCTCCACCGCGGCGACGAGGTGGGGGTCGCGGGTCGGCTCGACGGCCACGCGCAGGGCGGCGGCGTCACCCGTCCCGGGCCGGCGGTCGCGGTCCGTAGAGGGTGGCGTGGGGATCATGTCGGCAGGGCCTTCTTTCCCGTCTCGGCGATCGTGGACACGGTGAGGAGCCCGATCACGCAGACCCCGATCACCCAGTATGCGGGTGCCATGCCACTGCCGGCCCGTGTTACTCACGGTCCAGGCCGCGCGAGGGTGACGGCCGCGGGTCGGGAGGGCGGCTAAGGGGACGACGACGACAACGCCCGCAGCAGAACGGGCGCGAGCCGCCGCCGGCGCCAAGGTCAACTATTCTTGACATTAAAAGTCAAGCCTGATTAACATTGCGCCATGGCAGTTCGAGAGTCCGGGGCGGTCGGGTCGAACCCGGTCCGGGAGTGCCGCAAGGTCAAGCGGGTCACCCAGGCCGAGCTCGCCGAGGCGGTGGGTGTCAGCAGGCAGACGATCATCGCGGTCGAGCGTGGCGACTATTCGCCGTCGGTGTACCTGGCGATTCGTATCGCGCGGGCCCTGGAGCGGTCGGTCGAAGAGCTTTTCACTCTGGAAGAGGAGTCCCGATGAATCAGCGCAACAGCGTGTTCGACAGGTTGTCGGACCGGGTGATGAATCTCGACAGCCCGGCGTACGGGGACGAGCGGGAGCGCACCGTGTTCATGGAGGCGAGTTCGTTCGGTCTCACTATCGGTCTGTACGCGGGGCTCGCAGGGGCAGTCGTGTCCGCGGCGTTCGGCCTGATCCTCGTGCCGACGGTTCTCCTCGTGCTCACGATCCTGCCCGCGGCGGCGACCCAGTGGTACGCGCGGCGGCGGGGAGTCCACCTCAATGCCCTCGCCGAGGAGTCCGGAGCCAGGTCGACGCTGGTCACCATGGTCGCGGTGTGCGCGCTCATCGCCCTGACGTTCGCCGCGATGACCTACACCGTGTTCGCGGGTCAGCCACTCCTGCCCTTCCCCTCGGTCACGGTGACGCCGGGGGATGGTCTGCTCGGGGGTGCGGCACAGGGCGCCGTGGTCGGGGGAATGGTCGGGGCGGTCGGCGGGATCATCGGTTCGGTCGTGAGTTACCGCAAGGCGAACCGCCGGAGGTAGCAGCGGCGTCCGTGTGGGCGGCTTACCGGATCTCGTCCGCCCTGCAGGCCGCGCGAGGGTGACCGGTGCAGGGACGAGCACGTCAATGATGACGACGACGACAACGCCCGCAGCCGCCCGGGGCCGAACCGCCGCCCGGTCGAGCAGATCACGCCGCGCCGAGAAGTCGTCCGGTCGCTGACCGGCCCCCCTGTCTCCCCGGCACAACTGCCCGGCCTTTCTTTGGCGTCCTGGGCCGTTCTCAGGCACGTGGCCACTCCATAGTGTTGCGGATCACACCGATCCCCATCACTACGAAGGTTGCTGGATGCTCATGCGCACTGACCTGCTCGGATACTTCGTCTGGAACCGGGCCGAGGGTCTCGACTCACCGTTCGCCCGGGACGAGAACACCGCGCTGACCTACCGCGAGTTCTCGCACCTCGTGTCCGCGTACGCCCGGATCCTCGCGAGCCACGGCGTCGGCGAGCGGGACGTCGTGGCGGTTCACCTGTCCAACCGGGTCGAGTTCCTCGTCGCCATGATGGCGGCCTGGAGCCTGCGGGCCGTCGCGACGCCGGTCAACCCGGTCCTGGCCCCGGCGGAACTCGAGCACCAGCTCGGGGACTCGAATTCCCTCGTCGTGGTGACCGAGTCGCCGGACGCGATCCGCGCGCTCACCGTCTCACCGGTAGTGCTCGATGTCGCGGACTGCCCCACCACCGGCGATACGGTGCCCACCGCCACGTGCACGCCGGAGGACACGGCGCTGCTGGTCTACACCTCCGGGTCCACCGGACGCCCCAAGGGTGTCGAGCTGACCCACGCGAATCTCGAGCACATGACACGCGCGCTGGCCGAGCACGTCGACGCCCGCCCGGATGAACACTGCCTGCTCGTCCTGCCGCTGTTCCACGTCAACGCCATCTGCGTGAGCTTCCTCCTGCCCGCCGCCGTGGGTGGCCGACTGACCCTCCTGCGGAGGTTCAGGCCGGAGACCTTCCTCGACGCGATCGAGGAGCACCGGCCGACGTACTTCTCCGCCGTCCCGGCCATCTTCGCGACCCTCGCCGACACACCGGGCGCCGAGAACCGGGACTTCAGCTGCCTGCGGCGCGCGATCTGTGGGGCGGCACCGGTGTCGAGGGAGCTTCTCGACCGAGTGACGGGCGTGCTCGGCATCCCGGTGGTCGAGGGGTACGGCCTCACCGAGGGGACCTGCGCCTCCACGTGCAACCCGCCGGGTGGCCCGATCAAGGCCGGCACCGTCGGGATCCCCCTGCCGGGGATCAGCGTCAAGGTCGTCGATCATGACGGCGGTGAGCTGCCCGTCGGCTACGCCGGCGAGGTGATGATCTCGGGCCCCACGGTGATGAAGGGCTACCTGGGGATGCCGGAAGCCACCGCCGACACCATCGAGGACGGATGGCTGCACACCGGTGACGTCGGGAAGTTCGACGCCGACGGCTACCTCACGCTGGTCGATCGCATCAAGGACATGATCATCCGGGGCGGGGAGAACCTGTACCCCAAGGAGATCGAGAACGCCCTGGCCACGCACCCCGCAGTGCTTGAGTGCGCGGTCGTCGGAGCGCCACATCAGACCTACGGGGAGATCCCCGTCGCCTACGTCGTGACCTACGCGGACACCGACGTCACCGAGGACGACCTCCTCGAGGCCGCGCGCGATCGCATCACCAAGATCAAGCTGCCCGCGGCGATCCATTTCGTCGACGAACTGCCCCGCAACCCGGTCGGCAAGATCGACAAACCCTCACTGCGTCGCGTCGCCGCTCTGGCGTAGCGCCGCGTCGCCCTCCCCACCACCACAGACGAGATCACAGGAGCACATCATGGGATTCACACAGGGCGTTCCGCCCGACATCGAGCCGGCGAAGTTCAACGGGCTCCCGCTCATGGAGCGGGTGCGGATCGCGCACACCCACTGGGTGGACCACGGGTTCGGGACCCCCAAGATGATCAACGTCATCTACCTGTTCAAGGTGCTGATCCTGCAGATCGGCATCGGGATCACGCTGGCCACCCTGACCTCCGGATTCAACCCGCTGGACGTGGGTAGCTGGTGGAACGAGCTGATCATCTACCAGAAGGCCATCCTGTGGACCATGCTGCTGGAGATCATGGGCCTGGGCGGCACCTGGGGTCCACTGTGCGGCCGCTTCAAGCCCATGACCGGCGGCGTCCTCTACTGGACAAAGGTGGGCGGCATCCGGCTCCCACCCTGGCCGGACAAGGTACCGGGCACCCGCGGGGACACTCGATCGCTGTTCGACGTCCTGCTCTACTGCGTGATCCTGGCCAACCTCTTGCTCGCCGTGGTGCTGCCCGGGGTCGCCGCGCGGGGGATGGCGGACCAGTCGGTGGTCAACCCGAGCGTGGTGATGCCGCTGGTCGTGCTCCTGGTGGTCATGGGGCTGCGGGACAAGGTCATCTTTATCGCCTCCCGCGGTGAGCAGTACTACCCCGCGATCGTGTTCTTCTCGTTCCTGCCATTCGTGGACATCGTGGTGGCACTCAAGCTGCTCATCGCGACGGTGTGGATCGGCGCTGGCGTCTCCAAACTGGGCAAGCACTTCTCCCACGTGATCCCGCCGATGATCAGCAACACCCCGTGGGTCGTGTCCACGTCGGTCAAGAGGGCGCACTACCGCAAGTACCCGGAGGACCTGCGCCCCTCCAGGATGGCCTCGGGCATCGCGCACGTGCTGGGCACGCTGGTGGAGGTGGTGGCGCCCCTGGTGCTGCTGTTCTCGACCAACATCTACCTCTCGATCGGCGCCGCCATCCTCATGGTGTGCTTCCACCTGTTCATCTTCTCCACGTTCCCACTGGCGGTCCCGCTGGAGTGGAACATCCTGTTCGCCTTTGCCACGATCGTGCTGTTCCTCGGATTCCCCAACCAGGACGGCTTCGGCGTGACGGACTTCTCCACCCCGTTCCTGCTGGCCCTGATCGTGGCCGGCCTGGTGTTCTTCCCGATCCTGGGCAACCTGCGGCCCGACCTGGTGTCGTTCCTGCCCTCAATGCGCCAGTACGCGGGCAACTGGGCCACCGCACTGTGGGCGTTCGCGCCGGGCGCCGAGGCCAAGCTGGACGAGTTCATCGACCGGCCGGCCAAGACGACTGCCGTGCAGCTCGAGTCGATGTACGAGCCCAGCGTGGCGCGGATGACGCTCGACCTGACCCTGGGGTGGCGGTCGCTGCACAGCAACGGGCGGGGCCTGTTCTCCCTGCTCATGCACCACCTGGGGGAGGACCTGGAGAAGTACGACGTCCGTGAGGCCGAGTTCGCCGCCAACACGATCATCGGGTTCAACTTCGGCGACGGTCATCTCCACGACCACCGTCTGATCGCGGCCATCCAGAAGCGGGTCGGTTACGCCCCCGGCGAGTTCGTGGTGGTGTGGATGGAGTCGCAGCCCATCCACAAGGCCACCCAGCAGTACAAGATCATCGACGCGGCGCTCGGGATCATCGAGGAGGGGTACGTCATGGTGGCCGACGAGGTGGAGGCGCTCCCGCACCTGCCCAACGGCCCGATCCCGCGCTACACCACGTGGCGGGCCGAGTCGGATGGTCGGCCCACGGCCGGCCGGGGCACGGCCGACCACCACATAGCTGATCACCACGCGGCCGACCACAACACCATGAGCGAGCCCACGGCCGACGAGGCGGTCAGCTCATGAGGTAACCGCGCGGCGACCACCGAGGGGAGCAGGAAAACTCTCCACCCACCACTACGCCGGAGGAGAACAATGAGTACCGCCACCATCGTGGGCAGCGGCCCCAACGGGCTGGCCGCCGCCGTCCACCTCGCTCGCCAGGGGGTCGACGTGACGGTCCTGGAGGCCGCGGACACGATCGGTGGCGGTACCCGCTCCGGCGAACTGACCGTCCCGGGGCTGATCCACGACCACTGCTCGGCCATCCATCCGATGGGGGCGGCGTCCCCCTTCCTGCAGACGCTCGGCCTGGAGCGCCACGGCCTGCGGTGGCTCCCCCCGGAGATCGACTGCGCCCACCCGCTCGACAACGGCGACGCCGGGCTCCTCTACACCTCGGTGGCCCGCACGGTCGAGGGGTTGGGGGAGGACGGCCGGGCCTGGCACCTGCTGTTCAACGATCTGGCCCGGGACTTCGACATCCTCGCCGGCGAGCTGATGGGGCCGTTCCTCCACGTGCCCAGGCGGCCCGACAAGTTGGCGCTCTTCGGCCCCCGTGCCCTGGCACCCGCGACGGTTCTGGCCAGGCTGTTCCGCACCGAGCGGGGGCGGGCCCTGTTCGGCGGGCTCGCCGCCCATGTGTTCTCCCGACTCGACCGGCCCGCGAGTTCGGCGGTCGGGTTGATGATCGGGGCCTCGGGCCACAAGTACGGGTGGGTGGTGGCCGAGGGCGGCTCGCAGGCGATCGCCGATTCGCTCGCCGCCGAACTGGCCGACCACGGCGGGCGCATCCACACCGGGGTGCGCGTGTCGTCGTCGTCGGATATCCCCCCGGCGGACCTGGTCCTCCTCGACACCTCCCCGGCCACCGCCCTGCGTGTCTACGGCTCGCGGCTCCCCGATCGGATCGCGTCGTCGTTCCGACGCTTCACCGCCGGCCCGGCGGCCTACAAGGTGGACTACGCCGTCACCGGCGGGGTTCCGTGGCGAAACGCCGACTGCGGGAGGGCGGGGACGGTGCACCTCGGCGGGGGCTTCGACGAGATCCATCAGGCGGAGAAGGCGGTTGCGCTGGGCCGGATGCCGGAGAAGCCGTTCGTGCTGGTGGGCCAGCAGTACGTGGCCGACCCGGGCCGGGCCGCCGGGGACACCGTCCCGCTGTACGCCTACGCGCACGTGCCCGCCGGTTATCCGGGGCAGGCGGAGGAGGCGATCACTGCGCAGATCGAGCGATTCGCCCCGGGGTTCCGCGACCGCATCGTCGCCACGCACGTCACGCCACCGTGGCGATTGGAGGCGGAGAACGAGAACCAGCGTGGCGGCGACATCGTGGGCGGCTCCAACGCCGGTCTGCAGGTGGTCTTCCGCCCCAGGATCTCCGCCGACCCCTATAGCCTCGGGATCCCGGGCGTGTACCTGTGTTCGGCCTCGACGCCGCCGGGTGCCGGCGCCCACGGGATGCCCGGGTACAACGCCGCGCGCGCGGCGCTGAAGTACCTCGGGACGTAGACGGGAGCACCGAACGTGATCAGTGCCGAACGTGATGAGTGACGCCCGCCGGGTCGGAGCCTCTGATGACGACGACGAGGGGGCGGCCTCGAGCGTGTTGGCCGACCTCGCGCGTGAGCTCTCGGAGGACATCGACGAGGTGGTCGCCGGCGTGACCGGCTACATCGCGGACACCATCGACGACCTGTCCGCTGAGACCGGTCTGCTGGAGCTGCTCACGGCGAGTGTGCACGGCAACGTGAGCACGATCCTGGACGTCATGAGCAACAAGATCCCGATGGACCATTTGCAGCCCACCACCGCTGCGGTCGAGTACGCCTTCCGGTTGGCTCAGCGGAACGTCTCCGCCAACGCCCTGGTCCGCGCCTACCACCTGGGGGCCCACGAGATGCAGCGCATGGTCCTGCAGCGGATGGAGACCAGGGATCTCGCGCCCCAGCGCACCATCGACGTGATCTCCGAGTTCGCCATGATGGAACACCAGTACATCGACTGGATCATCCGCTACGTCCTCAACGCGTACGAGTCCGAGCGGCAGCGCTGGAGCGACATGCCGGGCAGCGTGCTGGTCTCGGCGATCGAAGAGCTCATGAACGACCCGGGAAGCGGTGCGACGCGGTTCGAGACGAAGACCGGATACTCGCTCAAGCGGACGCATCTGGCCGTGATCGCGTGGGATCCCGATACGGAGAGTTCCGCTCGTCGGTTGCACAGCAGGATCCTCGCCGCGGCCGGGGTGATCGATTCACCTGCGCCCCCGCTGCAGGTGACGATCGACGAGACGACCGTGTGGAACTGGATCCCGGTCGACGCCGCCGCGGTGCGGACGCTCGACCTGACCAGACTGCGGGAGTCCATGGGCGGCGCCCACCTGGCGATGGGGGAACCGTTGTGGGGGCCGGAGGGGTTCAAACGCAGCCACGAGCAGGCCCGGATCGCGTTCAGTTGCGCCACCACCCCGGGGCGCCGGTCGCGGCCGGTGACCAGCTACGCCGAACCGGGGCTGGCCGCGACGGCGCTGATCGCCAAGGACACGCCAGAGGCGCGGATCTGGGTCCGGGAGACGCTGGGCCCGCTGGCCGCCGACACCCCGCAGGCGGCGGAGTCCCGGGAGACCCTCGCCACCTACCTGGCCGAGAACCGCAGTCTGATCCGCACGGCGGAGTTGCTCCACGTGCACAAGAACACCGTGCGCTACCGCATCTCCCGGATCCTCGCCGACCTCGACGCGGAGCGTCGGGTGGGGGACACCCTCGACCTCGCCCTGGCACTGCGCGTTCACGAACACCTCGGCTCGGGGCCCTGAGCGGCGACTGCCGTAGTAGCCGGCGTGTACCGGGTTCGCGTCAGTTCTCCACCGGTCGTCCCGCACTTCGATCCGGTGGCATAGTGGGAACGGCAAGCCCCATCGTGTCCGGGCCAGTCCGGGTACGTGGCGACACCGCATGAATCCGTGCAGGTCAGCACCTGCACCGACGAGAGGATCGCAGATGGCTATTAGCGACGATGACATGACCACCACCCCAGCGTCAGGCGAGGGAGTTGCTGACGGCGGCTCCAACCCGGAGGGTCACGACGGCGGGGCCGACGGTTCCGCCCACCACATGAAGGGTGAGGGCGAAGGCCTCGCTGACGGTGGCTCGAACCCGGATGGCCACGACGGCGGGGCCGACGGCTCTGCCGATTCCGGCGAGGGTCTCGCCGACGGCGGTTCGAACCCGGACGGTGCCGACGGCGGCGCTGACGGCACGCAGTAATCGCTGGTGCTCGAGCGGTGCGTCGCACGTGGGCGGGATGAGTTCGCGGCTGAGGTGTGGGGTCAACGGCCCCTGCTGAGTCCGGCAGCGCAGCTGCCGCGAGACTTCTCAGACCTGCTCTCTCCGGCGATGGTCGACGAGATCATTGCCGAACGAGGGGTACGCACACCCTTCGTCCGAATGGCGCGGGAGGGCACGCTCGTCGACCGGGCGTGCTTCACCGGCTCCGCCGGTTTCGGGGCGCAGATTCCCGATCAGATCGACCCCGACGGCGTGCTGACGCAGTTCGCCGCCGGGGCGACGATCGTCCTGCAGGGCCTGCACCGGTTCTGGCCGCCGATCAGCGATTTTGTCCGGGGCATGACCTCGGATGTCGGCCATCCGGTGCAGACCAACGCGTACATCACCCCGCCCGCGAACCGCGGGTTCGATCCGCATTACGACGTCCACGACGTCTTTGTGCTCCAGGTATCCGGTTCCAAGCGGTGGCGCGTGCACGAGCCCGTCCACCACCATCCGCTGCCCGATCAGCCCTGGACCGATCACCGCGAGTCGATCGCCGAACGAGCGAAGGACGCGCCGGTGATCGACGCGGTGCTCGAACCGGGGGACTGCCTCTACCTGCCGCGCGGCTGGGTTCATTCAGCCGAGGCGCAGGGCGAGACTTCTATCCACCTCACCGTGGGCGTGGCCCCTTTCACCGGCCACGATGTCGCGACGGCGATGATCGAGGCGCTGGCCTCCGAGGAGGAGCTGCGCGCGTCGTTGCCACTCGGACTCGCCCCGGTCGATGCCGCTTCGACCGCGGAACACACCCGCGAGGTCCTCGACGTGCTGGCAAGGTTGATCGCCGAGAAGCAGGAGCACCTCAGCGATCTCGCCGGTGACGCGCTCGCCGCGAAGTACCTGGACCTTACGCGACCTGCCGCGGTTCGACCCTTGGCCACCCTCGACGCCGTGGCGTCACTCGACACCGATACTCAGCTGAGGTGGCGCGAGGGGCTTCATGGCACAGTGGACGAGAGCAACCCGGACACTGTCGTGCTGAAGTTGCCCACCAAATCGGTCTCCTTCCCGCCGCTGTGCGCTCCCGCCCTGCACGTTGTCCTCGAGGGTGCTCCCGTGAGCGCCGGAACTCTGCCGGGTCTCGACCCCGACGACGGCCTGGTGGTTCTCCGGCGGTTGCTGCGGGAGGCCGTGCTGGTGGCGCTGTGAGGTCGGTGATCCTGTGACCAGGCATGCGGACTGGGAACCGTGCAGTGTGTCGGCGCTGCGCCGGGGCGATCGCCTGGAGGGCTCGGGCTCGCGGGGGATGCGCTGGCTCATGCTCGAGCTGTGCGGCCCCTGGGGGCATTCGGCGTTGCTCGACTCGCCCGCCCTGCTCTCGACCGAGCTGGGCCGCGAGATCGCCCAGCGCGCCCAGGCTGCTGACATCCGGGTCGCCGCCATCCGCCGGCCCGGTAAGCGTTCCGAGCAGCGACGGTGGCGATGGGCTCTGGCCGACGCCCGACCCGGGCAGGAATCGCTGCGGTGGGACGAGGTCGACGGGCCGGAGGGGTACGCCGAGATCCCCCTCGACGGCTCCGCCGGCACGCCGACCGATACCCCTTTGGTCGCGATTTGCGCGCACGGCAAGCACGACCAGTGCTGCGCTGTCCGCGGTCGCAAGGCCACTTCTCTTATCGCCGAGCGGTACCCGGAGGCGACCTGGGAATGCTCCCACCTGGGCGGCGACCGTTTTGCCGCAACCATGGTCGTCCTGCCGCACGGGCTCTTCTACGGGCGCGTGGACCTTGCCGAAGACCCGGCCGACATCATCGACCGCTACACCGAGGGTCGGGTCGAGCCGCGCCACCTCCGTGGCCGCTGCAGCTACCCGGCGGCGGTGCAGGTTGCACAGCACCACGCCCGCGCAGCGCTCGGCGACGACCGCATCGACGCCTTCGCCCCGCTGAACGTCGTCGAATCGGAGGGGCACGTCGACGTCACTCTCGAGGGCCCGCACAGCCTGATCGAGGTCCGACTGCGCGAGACCTTCTCCGAACCGATCTTCACGATGTGTCAGGCCCGCACGGCTGGGCCAGTCAAGGAGTGGGAGCTAGTGGAGATCTCCGGGGGCGGGTAGCGGGCGAACGTGGTGACTCATGAGTCAACAGACCGCATATCGACTTCCCGATTCTCGAACTACGAGGAGCACATCGAGTCGCCGGGACCGACCTGTCCATGGTGCGATGAATCGCTGCTATCCAGCGTGCGGAGGGCAGAACTCGGATATTGACCGCCTGTCTCTTGGGACTGCTGCACCCATAGGTGACATCTGATCTGCGTCGGCGTGTGTCGACGCTGGAAGGATGTGCATCATGCCGAAGGCGTTTCCCAAGGAGTTCCGCGAGGACGTGATCCGGGTCTTCCGCGACTCCGACGCGTCCGTGGCCCAGGTCGCGAAGGACTTCGGCATCTCGCCGTCGTGCCTCAAGCGATGGCTCACCATCGACGACAAGAATTCAGCCGATCCATCGCCAGCTGCGCGGGCAGCCAACGAGTCGGATGCCCTGCGCGAAGCGAACAAGCGCATCAAGCTCCTCGAGCAAGAGAACGAGGTCCTGCGCCGGGCCGCTGCCTACCTTTCGCAGGCCAACCTGCCGGGAAAATGATGTACCCGCTTGTCCGTGAGTTGGCCGCCGACGGCATCCCCGTCGCGGTGACCTGCCGGGTGCTGAACCTTGCTCGCCAGCCCTACTACCGCTGGCTCGCGGCCCCGGTCACCGATGCCGAACTCACCCAGGCCTACCGTGCCAACGCCCTGTTCGACGCCCACCGCGACGACCCCGAGTTCGGCTACCGGTTCCTGGTCGACGAAGCCCGCGAAACCGGCGAGTCGATGGCCGAACGTACCGCCTGGAAGATCTGCTCACGGCAGGGCTGGTGGTCGGCGTTCGGGAAGAAACGCGGCAAGAACGGCAAGAAGCCCGGCCCGCCGGTCCACGACGACCTCTGCGCGGTGACCGATCGGCACGGCGTGATCCGCCACGAGTTCCGTGCACAGACTCCGAACCAGTTGTGGCTCGCGGACATCACCGAGCACTGGACCAGGGAGGGCAAGCTGTATCTCTGTGCGGTCAAGGACGTCTACTCCAACCGGATCGTCGGCTACTCGATCGACTCGCGGATGAAGTCCCGGCTGGCTGTCGAAGCGCTGAACAACGCGGTTGCTCGCCGTCAGCAAGCCGGCGGAGATGTTGCCGGCTGTGTCCTGCACACCGACCGCGGGTCGCAGTTCCGCAGCCGGAAGTTCGTCCACGCGCTCAACCGGCACGGCATGGTCGGGTCGATGGGTCGTGTGGGCGCGGCTGGTGACAACGCTGCGATGGAGTCCTGGTTCGCACTGCTGCAGAAGAACGTCCTCGACCGCCGCGCCTGGGCCACCCGTGAGGAGTTGCGAATCGCGATCATCACCTGGACCGAGAGGACTTACCACCGCCGTCGCAGGCAGTCAGGTCTGGGCAGGTTGACCCCGGTCGAATACGAGTTGATCATGACCACAGCCGCTACCCAGGCGGCCTAACCCCATCTGTCACCTGTTCGTGCAGCAGTCCCGACCAGTCGACTTCGACCGTCTGGCCAGCCTTGTGCCCGACCCGGGAGGCCAGCCCGGTGACCAGCACATGTTGTTGGTACTGCTTGCAGAATCGGTCGTAGCCCATCGCCGGGGTGCCCGAGGTGGCGCACTGGTCGGTGTACTCGCCATGCAGCAGCTTCATCGTCACCCCGACCCGGGCCATCTCCCGGTGCACCTGGGCCCAGTCAGGCTCGGCGAAGACGCTCTGGTGTTCGCTGCGGCCGGGAAACAGCAGTGAGTACACCTCGGCGTCGGGCAGTTCGGCGATGTCGTCCCACCGCACCCCGGCCACATCGGCGGCCTCCAGCACCGATGCCACGCTGTTGCGCGAGATCTGCTGCGAGGCGGCGATCGCTCTGCCCGACAACCCCTCGGACCGTAGTTGCAAGACGAGTTTCGCCTTGATCTTCCTTACCATTGGGAACTGCTCCTTCCGCCAGGTGCCCGTTACACCCGGCGGAAGGAGCCTAAGAAGGTGGCTCTGAAGCAGAATAACCGTGGCTCCGACGGCGTCCAGAGCGTCAAGCAGCCACCGGCTCCCAAGCCCAATACGACTGGCGCTCAGAACACCGAATACTCATGACGCCTGAGCAGGCCACCGCCGCGGTGGCGGGCGGGGACGTGGAGATCCTTGATTCGCGTCGCCTCGGCGGGGCCTGGACCCTGGACCAGATGTGGCAGCGACTGGGCATCGGGGCGGCGATCCGCCGCGCCGCTGACGGTCGCCGGTTGGATGGGCAGTTCACCGAACGGGTGCTGTTCGCCCTGGTCGCCCAGCGGGCCTTGGAACCAGGATCGAAGCTGGCGGCGACCGGCTGGGTGGGCGAGCGGGTCGCGATCGACGGGCTGGCCGAACTGGGCGAGGATCACGCCTACCGGGCGATGGACTTCCTCCTGGAGGTGCTCGAGGAGATCGCCGCCGAGATCTTCGACTCCGTGGCGAACCTGCTCAACCTCGATCTGGACATCGTGTTCGTCGACACCACCAGCACCTATTTTGAGACCGACCACCCCGACGAGCTGCCCGAACTCCAGGACGACAACCCTGGCGACGAGGACGCCAATCCGGTCGAGTCCGGGGCCCGCGCGTTCGGCCACTCCAAAGACTTCCGCACCGATCTACCGCAGGTGGTCATCGCGATGGCCGTCACCCGCGATGGCATCCCGGTGCGCTGCTGGACCTTCCCGGGCGACACCGGTGACAGTCAGATCATCCGCACCATCAAGGACGATCTGGACGACTGGAACCTGCGCCGAATGGTGTGGGTCGCCGACCGTGGCTTCGCCTCGCAGGCCAACCGCAGCTATCTCACCCGCGGTGGCGGGCACTACATCCACGCCGAGAAGCTGCGCCACACCAACCGTGAGGCCACCGCTGCCCTGGCCCGCCCGGGGCGCTACCGCACTGTGGCAGGCAATCTGCGTGTGAAGGAAGTGCGCGTCGCCCCCGGTGGCCAGGGTGACGGCGATGGTGGCGCCCGGGCGGTGCGGTTCGTGATCTGCCACAACCCCGACCAGGCAGACCGCGACCAGGCAGTCCGGGCGAACCTGATGGACCATCTGGCCGGATTGATCGATGGCTCCGATGCGTGGACTCCCGCGAAGCGCTCGGAGTTCGTCGGCTCGCTGAAGAACAAGCCGGGCCTGCGCCGCTACCTGCGCCGTACCGCCACTGGCCTGCTGCGCATCGACCGGGCCGCCGCCAAGCGCGAGGCCCAGCTCGACGGCAAGTGGCTGCTGCGCACCTCCGACACCACCCTGACCGCCGAAGATCTGGCCGCGGCCTACAAGCAACTCCTGGCCGTGGAGGCCGGCTGGCGGGACATGAAAAGCAGCCTCGGCCTGCGGCCGGTGTTCCACCGTCGCGAGGACCGGATCCGCGCCCACGTGCAACTGTGCTGGCTCGCACTGCTGTTGATCCGCGTCGCCGAGACCACCACCGGGCAGACCTGGCGCACCCTGCGGCATGAACTCGACCGGCTCCACCTGGTCACCCTGGCCACCAGCGAAGGCACCGTCAGGCAGCGCTCCCAGCCCACCGAGGCCCAAAAGCAGATCTGGCGCGACCTCGAACTGCCCGAGCCACCGAAGTTCGCCGACTTCACCACCACCTGACACCGCCCCGCGCGCAGACCCGCAGGGGCCGTAGTAACACGACCCCTGCGGGCTTCAACATGCCTTACCGCAGGTCACACCAACTTTCGGCGCCTACCGTGTGCCCACCAGCTGCGGAACCCCGGTCTGAGTGCGGCCGGAACTTCTACCGT
>NZ_JAALDX010000550.1:14141-14206 GCF_014145095.1 Dietzia sp. SLG310A2-38A2
TACATCGACCTCGTGCTCGATTGCGGCCCTTCCGGCTTCCGTCCATGTCTGTGCACAGTGTCTGG
>NZ_JAALDX010000072.1 GCF_014145095.1 Dietzia sp. SLG310A2-38A2
GCCGACGCCGACCGGACGCGGGGTGGGACCGGCTCCGCCGATCAGGTACGCGCCCGGGCGGCGGCACGGGCAATGGCTCGAACGAAGGGAGTGCGCTGGTGATCGCCTCGATCAGGGGGACGGTGGCCGAGATCGGTCTGGACCGCTGCGTGGTGGAGGCCGGCGGTGTCGGCGTCCTGGTCCATGCGACGCCGGCCGCGCTCGCGGGCTTGCGGCGGGGCGAGGAGGGCACGCTGCACACGGAGCTGGTCGTGCGCGAGGACTCCCTGACGCTCTACGGCTTCGACTCCGTGGACGCTCGCCGCCTCTTCTCGACGGTGCAGACTGTTTCCGGCGTGGGCCCGCGGCTCGCTCTGGCGATCGTGGCCACCCTCGAGCCCGACCAACTGGTGAGGGCGCTGGGGACCGAGGACGTCAAGGCGCTCACGCGTGTGCCCGGGGTGGGCAAGCGCACCGCCGAGCGGATGGTGCTCGAACTCAAGGACAAGGTCGGTCCCGTCCGCGACTCCGGGGGGATCGGCGACGGTCCGGGGCTGCAGGCACCCCCGGCGGCGACCGAGGTGGCCGGGGCCCTCGAGGGACTGGGTTTCTCCGTCACCGAGGCGGAGAAGGCCGCCACCGCCGTCCTGTCGACCGATCCGGACCTCGGCCCGGCGGAAGCGCTGCGGTTGGCGCTACGTTCGCTCGGTAGGCGCTGATGACGGGGCCGTACGGGGACGGGGTCGGGGATGCTTACGCCCCGGGCGCCGGTGACGGCGTGGACGCCGAGCTGTCCGCGACGTCGACCCCGTTCGACTCCGATGTCGAGGGCGCCCTGCGTCCGCGGAGCCTGGGGGAGTTCATCGGCCAGGAGACGGTCCGTGAACAACTCGACCTGGTTCTCACGGCGGCGACCCGTCGCGGTGTGGTCCCGGACCACCTGTTGTTCTCCGGTCCGCCGGGCCTGGGAAAGACCAGCCTCGCCATGATCGTGGCGGCCGAGCTCGGCGGGTCGCTCCGCATCACTTCCGGGCCCGCCCTCGAGCGGCCGGGAGATCTCGCCGCCATGCTCTCCAACCTCATCGAGGGCGACGTGCTGTTCATCGACGAGATCCACCGCATCGCGCGCCCGGCGGAGGAGATGCTGTACCTCGCCATGGAGGATTTCCGGATCGACATCATGGTGGGCAAGGGGCCCGGTGCCACCTCGATTCCCCTTGAGATCGCTCCGTTCACGCTGGTCGGGGCCACCACGCGGTCGGGTGCGCTCACCGGCCCGTTGCGGGATCGCTTCGGGTTCACCGCGCACATGGACTTCTACTCGGACGCCGACCTGGCCCGGATCGTCTCGCGGGCGGCCCAGATCCTCGAGATCCCCGTGGAGCCGGAGGCGGCGGTGGAGATCGCCGGGCGCTCCCGCGGGACGCCCCGGATAGCCAACCGCCTGCTCCGTCGCGTGCGCGACTACGCGGAGGTCCGGGCGGACGGGCGGGTCACGGTCCCCGTCGCGCGCGCGGCGCTCCGCGTCTACGAGGTGGACGAGTTGGGCCTGGACCGGCTCGACCGTGCGGTCCTGCGTGCGCTGCTGGTCCAACACGAGGGCGGGCCTGTCGGTCTGAGCACGCTCGCGGTGGCCGTGGGGGAGGAGTCGAGCACGCTGGAGGAGGTCTGCGAGCCCTTTCTCGTCCGTGCCGGGTTGCTCGCCCGCACCCCCCGCGGACGGGTGGCCACCGCGGCGGCGTGGGAACACCTGGGACTGCGCCGCGCGGATCGCGACCCGGAGGAACCGATGCTGCCGGTGGAGACCGAGACGGGACCCGGCCCGCGCGGGTGACGACGCAGGTGGCATCCTCGAACGAGACCGGTCCGACGCCCGGACCCGACACCTTCGGACCCCGAACCGACGGGTCCAGAGCCGAGAGGACCCCGTATGGGACTGGAACTGCTGCTGCCCGTGATGATCATCGCGCTCGTCGCGCTGATGTTCTTCCAGAGTTCCAAGCAGCGACGGGCGATGAAGGAGCTGCAGGAGATGCAGGCCTCCCTCACGGTCGGCGATCAGGTGCTCACCACCTCGGGACTGCACGCGTCCGTGGTGTCGGTCGCGGAGGAGAGCCTGGTCCTGGAGATCGCCCCCGGGGTCCGGACGCAGTGGGACCGCAGGGTGATCCGGGAGAAGCTCGACCCCGGTACCTCCCCCGGACCGGCCGCCGGGACGGACGGCGCTGGTTCCTGACTCGCACCTACCGACGAGTAGTGTGATGGGGCCGTCCAGCCGGAGGCCTCTGCTGAAGACCGAGAGAGATCCCCTGTGTCACCAGTCCGTTCTCGACGCGTAGATGCCCGCCCCAGGCCCTGGGCCCTACTGTCCGCCTTCTCCCTGGTGTTTTTCGTCCTCTTCCTCGCAGCATTCGCCGTGGCCGAGAGAGGCCTCACACCCAAGCTCGGCATCGACCTCCAGGGCGGCACCCGGGTCACGCTGATCCCGATCGGGCAGCCGGATGAGCAGGATCTGCGTCTGGCCCAGGACATCATCCGCGATCGGGTGGACGGCCTCGGCGTGGCCGGGACTTCGGTGGTCATCGAGGGGAGCAACATCGTCCTCACGGTGCCCGGCGAGGACTCGAGCCAGGCCCGCGACCTAGGAACCACCTCGCAGCTGACGATCCGCCCCGTCCTCGAGGTCCAGCCGGTCGCCGAGGGGGACGTCGAACCCGTCGATGCCGCGGTCGGTGACCGAGAGGCGGTCGCCCGGGCGGTGGAGGAGGCCCTCGAGGTCCGGCAGGGCGATCCCCAGGAGCTCGCCCAGCGCCTCCCGGAGTTCCGGTGCCCCGAGAGGGAGATCACCGCGGGCTTCGAGGACCAGGCGCAGGCGTTGATCGCGTGCGGCGAGGGGGCGAAGTACGTACTCGGCCCCGTGCCGTTGCTCGTCGGTGAACCGGAGGACGGGGAGCGCCTCGACGGCCAACAGATCGTCAAGGACTCGGTGGGCTCCGGATTCAGCCAACAGGCCGGCCAGAACGAGGTCTCGTTCCGCTTCAACGCGGGCCCCGGCCAGCAGGGCAGTGCCACGTGGTCGCAACTGACACAGGAGTACCTGCAGCGTCAGATCGCCATCCTCCTCGACGGTGAGGTCATCAGCGCCCCGGTGGTCCAGGGCGTGACACCGGTCGGATCGGCCACCTCGATCACCGGCAGCTTCACGATGGACGAGGCAGCGGCGCTCGCCGCGAACCTCCGGTTCGGTGCGCTGCCGATCTCCTTCGAGGATCCGAACGTCGACAACGTGCCCGCCTCGCTGGGCCTGGCCTCCCTCGAGGCCGGGTTGCTCGCGGGCGCGATCGGGTTCCTGCTCGTGTTCCTCTACACGGTGTTGTACTACCGGCTCCTCGGCGTGATCGCCTTCTTCTCCCTGGCCGTCTCGTTCCTGATCACCTACGTGATGCTGGTGTTCCTCGGCTACACGGTGGACTACAGCCTCGACCTGGCCGGTGTGGCGGGCCTGATCATCGGTATCGGTATGACCGCGGACTCCTACGTCGTCTTCTTCGAGAGGATCAAGGACGAACTCCGGGACGGACACCGGTTCAGATCCTCGGTACCCAGGGCGTGGAAGAGCGCCAGTCGCACCATCATCACCGGCAACGTGGTGAGTCTCATCGGCGCCGTGGTGCTGTACCTCCTGGCCACCGGTGAGGTGCGCGGCTTCGCCTTCACTCTGGCACTGAGCACCGTCATGGACGTCCTCGTGGCCTTCACCGTGCTGTGGCCCCTGGTCTACCTGGCCTCCACGAAGCCGTTGTTCACCAAGCCATGGGCCAACGGCCTCGGCCGGATGGAGGCACTGCGGGTCGACTCCGCCGAGCGACGCCGCCTCGAGCAGGACGCCGAGAAGGCCGGACCCGATTCGGGCTCCGGTGGCACCCGCGGCGTGTCGGCGACCGTGCGTGGTCCTGACGGGCCGCCCTCGGATCCGGGTCCGGCGACCCCGGGCGTGACGATGATCCTGCCGCGCCGCGACGACTCCGAGGAGGAGGGCCGATGAGCGCCCCCGGAACGAGCGACACCACCGACATGACCGACACGACGGGACCCGACCAGCCGGAGAGCCTGTTCAACCGTCTCTACACCGGCACCGGCGCGTTCCGCATCGTCCAGAGGCGCCGCCTGTACTTCCTCCTCACCGGTGTGATCGTCGCGATCTGCCTGGCGAGCATCATCTTCCGGGGGTTCACCTTCGGGATCGACTTCACCGGCGGCACCAAGCTCACGATGCCGGCCGGGGACGCAGACCAGGGCCGGGTGGCCGCGGTCGTCGAGGAGGCACTCGGACAGGAGCCCCAGACGGTCCAGATCGTCGGTGCCGGTGCCGCGCGCATCGTCGAGGTGGAGACCGGGTTCCTCACCAGTGACGAGATCTACGCGACCAAGCTCGCACTCGTCGAGGAGTTCCAGCCCGTCGCCGCGAGCGGTGAGGTCTCCATCGAGGCCATCGGTGACTCCGCACGCAGTGAGAGCTGGGGCGGGCAGGTCACCCGGCAGATGATCATCGCCCTCGCCGTGTTCATCGCGATCGTCTTCGGCTACATGGCGTTCCGCTTCGAGTGGCGCATGTCGGTCGCGGGCGTGGTCGCGCTGTTCTTCGACGTCATCACCACGGCCGGCATCTACTCGCTCCTGGGGTTCGAGGTGTCGCCCGCGACGGTCATCGGCCTGCTCACCATCCTCGGCTTCTCCCTCTACGACACGGTGATCGTGTTCGACAAGGTGGACGAGAACACCCGCGGAGCCAAACACTCCTCGAGCAGCACCTATGCGGAGGAGGCCAACCTCGCCGTCAACCAGACGCTCATGAGGTCCATCCACACCACCATCATCGGGATCCTGCCGCTCCTGGCCCTGCTCGTGATCGCGGTCTGGATCCTCGGGGTGGGCACGCTGCTGGACCTGGCCATCGTCCAGGTGGTCGGGATCGTCACGGGGACGTTCTCGTCGATCTTCCTCGCGACACCGCTGCTGGTGCTCCTCAAGGAACGCGACCCCGCCACGAAGCGCCAGACCGCCAAGGTCCTGGCCCGCCGGGAGAAGGTCGGGGCCACCGCATGACGGACCACACTGTCACAGAGCCGTCGCCGGCGATCATCTCCGCCGTCGAGAGATTGATGCGCAGGGTCGAGGACTTCCCGGCGGCCGGTGTGCAGTTCTGCGACCTCACGCCGGTTCTGGCCGACCCCGACGGTTTCGCCGCCGTGGTCACGGGGCTCGTGGCGGGCCGCGAGATCGGCTCGGTGGACTACGTGGCGGGGCTGGACGCCCGCGGCTTCCTGCTCGCCGGGGCGGTCGCGGTGCGTCTGCACACCGGGGTGCTGGCCATCCGCAAGGCGGGCAAGCTCCCACCGCCGGTGCACTCACGCTCGTACGAACTCGAATACGGGGCGGCGACGTTGGAGCTCCCCGCCGACGGCCTCGACCTCCGCGGGAAGCGGGTGCTCGTGGTGGACGACGTCCTGGCCACGGGAGGCACCCTCGGGGCGGCCGTCGGTCTCCTCGAAGACTGCGGCGCCGTGGTGGCGGGGTTGTCCGTGGTGCTCGAGGTCCCCGGCCTCGGGGGTAGGGATAGACTGGCCGGCACACCGCTGACCTGCCTCACGGTCGCGTGACCACCGCCCGTCGTTGACGGATCGGACCCGGAGGGAGGAGCCGGCATGACCAATCGGCAGGATCCCGCCGCGGGCACAGACGCCGGCCCGCAGCCCGCGCCCGCGGAGCAGCCACAACCCAACACGCAGCCCCTCCCGGTGATACCGGGTGCGCGCCCCTCCGCCGGCAGGCGCGTCCGGGCCAGGTGGGCTCGTCGCCTCACCTCCGGGTTGACGGTGACGTCCACACCCGCCGTCCTCGAGCCCCTGGTCCGTGTGCACCGGATCCACCACGCCAAGGCCGACGTGGGGTTGCTCGCGCGTGCCTATGCGCTCGCGGATCGCCAGCACGAGGGGGTGTTCCGGAAGTCGGGGGACCCCTACATCACCCATCCACTGGCGGTGGCGACCATCTGCGCCGAGATGGGTATGGACACCACCACCCTCGTCGCGGCGCTGCTGCACGACACCGTGGAGGACACCGACTACTCCCTTGAGTCCCTCGCCTCGGATTTCGGGGACGAGGTCGCGCACCTCGTGAACGGCGTCACCAAACTGGACAAGGTCGACTTCGGTGAGGCAGCCGAAGCGGAGACCATCCGCAAGATGATCATCGCGATGGCGCATGATCCTCGGGTCCTGGTGATCAAGGTCGCCGACCGCCTGCACAACATGCGAACGATGCGTTTCCTGCCTCCGGAGAAGCAGGTCAAGAAGGCTCGCGAGACCCTCGAGGTGATCGCCCCGTTGGCTCACCGCCTCGGCATGGCCACCGTGAAATGGGAACTCGAGGACCTGGCCTTCGCGATCCTGGAGCCCAAGAAGTACCAGGAGATCGTGCGACTGGTCGCCGACCGGGCGCCCAGTCGGGACGTGTACCTGGGCACGGTGATCAACCGCGTCCGAGCCGAACTGGAGAACGCGCACATCCAGGCCCGGGTCGAGGGCCGCCCCAAGCACTACTGGTCGATCTACCAGAAGATGATCGTCCGGGGACGCGAGTTCGACGAGATCCACGACCTGGTCGGCATCCGGGTGCTGTGTGAGGACGTGCGGGACTGTTACGCCGCGATCGGCGTGGTCCACTCCACCTGGAAACCGATGCCGGGGAGGTTCAAGGACTACATCGCCCAACCCCGGTTCGGCGTCTACCGCTCACTCCACACCACCGTGATCGGGCCCGACGGCAAACCGTTGGAGATCCAGATCCGGACCCACGAGATGCACCGCAACGCCGAGTACGGGATCGCGGCGCACTGGCGGTACAAGGAGACTCGCGGCAAACATCACGGCGACCCCGCCGAGGTGGACGAGATGGCGTGGATGCGCCAACTGCTGAGCTGGCAGCGTGAAGCCGCCGATCCGGGGGAGTTCCTCGACTCGCTGCGTTTCGAGATGACCAGCAAGGAGATCTTCGTCTTCACGCCGAAGGGCGACGTGATCAATCTCCCCGTCGGCGCGACGCCCGTGGACTTCGCGTACGCGGTCCACACCGAGGTCGGCCACCGGTGCATCGGTGCGCGCGTCAACGGCAAACTCGTCGCGCTCGAGAAGCCGCTGGAGAACGGCGAGGTCGTCGAGGTCTTCACCTCCAAGGACCCCAACGCCGGCCCCAGTCTGGACTGGCAGAAGTTCGTCGTGTCCGGTCGGGCCAAGAGTTCGATCCGCCAGTGGTTCGCCAAGGAGCGGCGGGAAGAGGCGCTCGAACGCGGCAAGGACCTCATCACCCGCGAGGTACGGCGCGGGGGAGTGCCCGTACACCGGGTCTTCTCCAACGAGTCGCTCGCCGGCGTCGCACGGGAACTGGGATTCGCCGACGTCACCGCCCTCTACACGGCGATCGGGGAGAACCACGTCTCCGCCAAGCAGATCGTGGGTCGGCTCGTCGCCGCCCACGGGGGAGTCGACGAGGTCACCGAGGAGCTGGCGGACCGCTCACGGGACAAGAACATCACGTCGAACCGGCCCGCGCCCGCGGGCCCCGGGATCCTCGTGGGCGGGGTGAAGGACGTACACGCCAAGCTCGCGCGTTGCTGCATGCCGGTACCCGGCGACGAGGTGCTCGGGTTCATCACCCGCGGTGGCACGGTGAGCGTCCACCGCACCGACTGCACCAACGCCTCCGACCTGCACCGGGAGCCCGAAAGGCTGGTCAAGGTCGAATGGGCACCCCAGCCCGGGGCGGTGTTCCTGGTGGCGATCCAGGTGGAGGCACTCGACAGGCACCGGCTCCTGTCGGACGTGACCAAGGTGCTGGCGGACGAGAAGGTCAACATCCTGTCCGCGTCCGTCCAGACGGCGGGGGACGATCGAGTGGCGATCTCTCGGTTCACCTTCGAGATGGCCGATCCAAAACACCTCGGACACGTCCTCCAGACGGTCCGAGGTGTCGAGGGGGTCTTCGACGTCAACCGGATGACATCGAACTGAGCCGGGTGGTCCGGCCCCGGGGATCACCTCTCGGGGAGGCCTGACTGGGCGTCGACGACCACGGTCTCGATCGTGACGGGGCGCCTCGGGACCTGGTTGTCACGGTCGGTCGGGTCATCGCTCTTCACACCGGTCTCGGCGATGTCGTCGAGGACCTCGAGGCCCGACTCGCCGACCGTCCCCATGACGGTGTACTCCGGCGGAAGGGCGGAGTCCTCATACACCAGGAAGAACTGGCTGCCGGCACTGTCGGGGGCCTGTGACTTGGCCATGGCGACGGTTCCACGGGGGTAGATGGCGGCGCCCGAACCGTCGTCGGCGAGCTCGAGGGCGTCGGCCGCGGGGGGCTCGTCCACCACGGAGTAACCGGGCCCGGACAGGCCGGTGCCCGTCGGGTCACCGCACTGCAGGACAGACAGACCCGGGTCCTCCTCCGAGACGGTCAGACGATGACACTCGGTGTCGTCGAAGTACCGCTGCTCGGTGAGGTGGACGAAGCTCGCGACGTTGCAGGGGGCTCCGGAGCGATCGAGCGTGAGGGGGATCTCACCGCGATCGGTGGTGATGGTGATCTCCGCGATGCCCTGCCTGGCCTGGTCACCCGACGGTGGCTCGGCGTCACGCTTGGTGTCGTCGATGGTCTCGACCTGTGCGTTGAACTCTTCGACCTCCGCCACCACCTCGGCGCCCTGGTCCTCGAACTCGGCGGGATCGAGGGGCTCGGGGGTTTCAGTATCGGTGGGGTACTCGCAGGTCAGCCAGTTCGCGGCGTACTCCTCGGCACGCTTGCGGTCGTAGTTGATCCAGGCGACCACCCCGACGATCCCCAACAGGACCGCGACGACGACCGACGCCGCGACAATCTTGAGTTGCTTCTCACGACGGGCCTGCGCCTCCATCTGCTCGCGCAGGCGTTGACGCGCCTCTGCTCGGCGTTCCTGATTGGTGGACACTGACCCTCCTGGGTACCTGGACTAGGCTGGAACAGTCGGCTGAAGCCGCGGTGGGGACTGGTAGAGCAGACCACAGCGCTCCAGCCCAGGGGTCTTGTCTACCAGGTCGGGCCGAGACTGCTGTGCACCACTCCGGTGTACCGCCCAGTCGGCCCGGGGGTCCGCGACGGACGTCGTGGGCGATCGAGGAAGGGAGTACGGGACGTGCAGATCATCGGGTTCCCGGCAGGGATGTTCCAGACCAACTGCTACATCGTGTCCGACGCCGCAGGGGACTGCGTGATCGTCGATCCGGGCCAGGACGCCGAGGAACAGGTGCGGCGGCAGGTCTCCGAGGCGGGGCTGAGGCCCCGAGCGGTCCTCCTGACCCACGGCCACCTGGACCACATCTGGAACGCCCAGCAGGTCGCGGACCACTACGGCGTGGCTGCGTACATCCACCCGGAGGACCGCGTGATGCTCTCCGATCCGGGCCAGGGCCTCTCGCTCGACCTGTCCGCCATGCTCAAGGACATCACCTTCACCGAGCCGGCGGAGGTCATCGAGGTGTTCGACGGTGACACTCTGCGATTCGGGTCGATGACCTTCGATGTGGACCACGTCCCCGGACACAGCCCGGGGTCGGTGTCCTTCCGGATCATGGTCGACACCGAGGAGGGACGGCGAACGGTCGTGCTCGGGGGCGACGTGTTGTTCCAGGACGGGGTCGGGCGCACCGATCTGCCCGCGGGTGACACCGATGTCCTCATGCAGTCGATCTCCAAGAAGTTCCTCACGCTGGACGACGACTCGGTCGTGCTCCCCGGGCACGGCCCCTCCACCACCGTCGGCCGGGAACGGCGGTCCAACCCGTTCCTGCGTGACCTCTAGAACGCCTTCCCCGAACCACCCACCGAGAGACGCAAGGATCCACCACACGTGACCGGCACCCAGAAGAAGTCCGCGCTCAAGGCACCGAAGGGGGTGCCCGACTACGTTCCCCCGACCTCGACCGGGTTCGTCGCGGTCCGGGATGCGATCACCTCCGCCGCCCGGCGGGCGGGCTACGGGCACATCGAGCTGCCGATCTTCGAGGACACCGCGCTGTTCGCCCGCGGCGTGGGGGAGTCCACCGACGTCGTCTCCAAGGAGATGTACACGTTCGAAGACCGTGGCGGCCGGAGCGTCACCCTCCGGCCCGAGGGGACCGCCGGCGTAATGCGTTCGGTCATCGAGAACGGGCTGGACCGCGGTCAGCTCCCGGTCAAGCTCTGTTACGCCGGCCCGTTCTTCCGCTACGAACGTCCCCAGGCCGGTCGGTACCGGCAGTTGCAGCAGGTCGGCATCGAGGCGATCGGGATCGACGACCCCGCCCTCGACGCCGAGGTGATCGCGGTGGCGGACGAGGCCTTCCGCTCCCTCGGGTTGACCGGGTTCCGGCTGGAGCTCACCTCGCTCGGGGACGACTCCTGCCGGCCCGCGTACCGGGAACGGCTGCAGGCGTTCCTCGCCGGGCTGGACCTCGACGAGGCCACCCGGGAACGTGCACGGGTCAACCCGCTGCGCGTCCTCGACGACAAGCGCCCGGAGGTCCGTGGGCAGCTCTCGGGCGCCCCGCTGATGATCGACCACCTCTCCGAGGGGAGCGCCGCGCACTTCGCCGAGGTCCGGTCGCACCTCGACGCGCTCGGCGTGGCCTACGAGGTCAATCCCCGGATGGTCCGCGGCCTGGACTACTACACCAAGACCACGTTCGAGTTCGTCCACGACGGACTCGGCGCCCAGTCCGGGATCGGCGGTGGCGGACGCTACGACGGATTGATGGAGCAGCTCGGCGGACAGGCTCTGTCCGGCATCGGGTTCGGCATCGGCGTCGACCGCACGATGCTCGCGCTGCAGGCGGAGGGGATCGACCATGCCGCGGGCGGTCGGGTGGACGTGTACGGCGTCGCGCTCGGCGCTCCGGCCAGGGCCGCGCTGGTGCCCGTGCTGGCCGAGTGCCGTCGCGCCGGTCTCCGCGCCGACATGGCCTACGGCGACCGCGGCATGAAGGGCGCGTTCAAAGCGGCCGACCGGTCGGGCGCCGCTGTCACCCTTGTCGTGGGTGAGAACGAGCTGGCGTCGGGCACCGTGGTGGTCAAGACGATGGCCACGGGTGACCAGACCCCGGTCCCGCTGGACTCGGTCGTCCCCCACGTCACGGGTCTCGTCACTCCCTGATCCGTCCCCGCCGGGGCTACAACCGCACGCCGAAGGTGTCGCAGGCCTGCATGGATCCCTGGTCGTAACCGGTCAGGAACCACTGGCGCCGCATCTCCGACGAGCCGTGGGTCCACGAGTCGGGGTCGACCCGGGCGCCGCCGGACCTCTGGATGTGGTCGTCCCCGATAGCCTCGGCGGTCTGGATGATCGCGTCCACGTCACCCGGGGTCAGGCTCTCGAGCAGTGGCTCCGCGCCGCCGGGGGCGGGGGTCGAGGTGGCGTAGTGGGCCCACAGCCCGGCGTAGCAGTCGGCCTGGAGCTCGACCCTGACCGCGCCCGACGACGCGCCCTGTGGATCCTGCTGGGAGCGGCGGATGTCACCGAGCATCGTCTGGAGGTGGTGCCCGAACTCGTGCGCGACCACGTACATCTGGGCCGCGCCGGCGGGCGATCCCCCGAGCCGACCGACCATGACCTCGTCGAAGAAGGGCGGGTCGATATAGACGTCCTGGTCGGCCGGGCAGTAGAACGGCCCGACGTCGGAGGAGGCCGCGCCGCAGGCGGTGTCGACGTCACCGGTGAAGATGGTGGTGTGAGGCTGGACCCACCGCATCCTGGCCTGGTCGGGGAGTTGTGTGCCCCAGACGTCCTCGAGGCTTTCCGTGGTGGCGACGATCCGGCAGACAGTGTCCGTGTTGGCCTGCCCGAGGTCGCACTGGTCGATGTGGGTCTGGAACTGCTGCGCCGAGTCGGAGGTCTGGCCCCGGCCGCCGTCGCCCTGATCCAGGCCGAGTAGTCCCGGGTCGACCCCGAGGAAGAGGGCGACCAGGACGACGGCGAGGCCGCCGACACCTCCACCGACCGCCACCCCCCGGCGACCCCCTCGACCACCGCGGCCCGCGCCGGAGACCCCGCTGGTGTCCAGGCTCCCGCTCTGCCGGAACGTCATGTCCGCCGCCTTCCCCTCCGCGGGGTTCCGTCCCGCCCGTGCGCTCCGCGACACCCCGATCCGGAAGAGCACCGTAGTGGTCGACACTCTATTGGTCGCGGGGGGCCGGTCGCAGCCGACACGGGGATCGCCGACGGGTGGACGTAGACTGTGCGTCGTCCGAACCCGGGGCCGACCGCACGAGCCGCGGTGGGTCCGATCGCCGTTCGCCGACCACCCCGCTTTTCCGACGAGAGGACCACCGCAGTGCTGCGCACCCATTCCGCCGGCCAGCTCCGAGCCGCCGACGCCGGGGACACCGTCACCCTGGCCGGCTGGGTCGCGCGCCGCCGGGATCACGGCGGGGTCATCTTCGTCGACCTCCGTGACTCCACCGGTGTGTGCCAGGTGGTGTTCCGCTCCGAGGAGATCGCCGAGCGTGCGCACCGTCTCCGGAACGAGTTCTGCGTCTCCGTCACCGGGGTCGTCGACCGCCGCCCCGAGGGGTCGGAGAACCCGAACCTCGCCTCGGGTGAGGTCGAGGTCGACGTGGTCTCGTTCGAGGTGCTCGGTGAGGCCGCGGCCCTGCCGTTCCAGCTCGACGACGAGGTGGGCGAGGAAGCGCGCCTTCGTCACCGCTACCTCGACCTCCGGCGTGAGGGGCCCGGGGCCGCGCTACGGCTGCGGTCGAAGGTCAACACCGCCGCACGGGGCGTCATGGCCCGCCACGATTTCGTGGAGATCGAGACGCCCACGCTCACCCGGTCGACCCCCGAGGGCGCACGCGACTTCCTCGTGCCCGCGCGCCTCCAGCCGGGCACGTTCTACGCTCTCCCACAGTCGCCGCAGCTGTTCAAGCAGCTCCTCATGGTGGCCGGGATGGAGAAGTACTACCAGATCGCCCGCTGCTACCGGGACGAGGATTTCCGTGCGGACCGCCAGCCGGAGTTCACGCAGCTGGACGTGGAGATGAGCTTCGTCGACCAGGACGACGTGATCGCGATCGCGGAGGAGATCCTCTCCGAGGTGTGGGCCACGGCCGGCTACCAGATCACCACGCCGATCCCGCGCATGACCTACGACGAGGCGATGCGTCGCTTCGGTTCGGACAAGCCGGACCTGCGCTTCGACATCGAACTGGTCGAGTGCACCGAGTTCTTCGCCGACACCCCGTTCCGGGTGTTCAAGGCCCCGTACGTCGGCGCGGTGGTCATGAAGGGCGGGGCGTCGCAGCCCCGTCGTCAGCTCGACGCCTGGCAGGAGTGGGCCAAGCAGCGCGGAGCCAAGGGGCTGGCGTACATCCTCGTCGGACAGGACGGCGAGCTGGGCGGACCGGTCGCCAAGAATCTGTCGGACGCGGAGCGCGCCGGGATCGCCGCCCACGTGGGCGCCGAGCCCGGAGACTGCGTCTTCTTCGGCGCCGGGGCGGTCAAGTCCACCCGTGCGCTCCTCGGTGCCGCACGCGGCGAGATCGCGGACAAACTCGGACTGATCGACCCGGAGGCGTGGGCGTTCACCTGGGTGGTCGACGCCCCGATGTTCGAGCCCGCCGACGATGCCACGGCCGCCGGTGACGTGGCGGTGGGCTCGGGGGCGTGGACCGCCGTGCACCACGCGTTCACCTCGCCGAAGCCGGAGCACCTCGACACCTTCGACACCGACCCGGGATCTGCCCTGGCGTACGCCTACGACATCGTGTGCAACGGCAACGAGATCGGGGGCGGGTCCATCCGCATCCACCGCAAGGACGTCCAGGAGCGGGTGTTCGGCGTCATGGGCATCTCGCAGGAGGAGGCGCAGGAGAAGTTCGGCTTCCTGCTCGACGCCTTCTCCTACGGCGCCCCGCCGCACGGCGGCATCGCGTTCGGTTGGGACCGCATCTGTGCGCTGCTGGCCCGCACCGACTCCATCCGCGACGTCATCGCGTTCCCCAAGTCCGGCGGCGGAGTCGACCCGCTGACCGATGCTCCCGCACCTATCACCACGCAACAGCGCAAGGAGTCAGGGATCGACGCCGCGCCGGCGCAGCGCGGCAAGGGCACGCAGGCGGAGCAGGCCTCAATGGAGTAGCAGCACAAGCGAGCGGGCATCCGCCGCCGTAGACCGGGCCCGCGGTCCTCTGTCCATGAGAGGGCTGCGGGCCCCGTCGTGGGACCGACTCCGCGCTACCGGCCCGTGAGTCAGAGGTGGAACGCCTCGAGCGCCGGGCGGCCGTCCATCCCCGCGTGGTCGAGGCCGAACAGCCGAGCAACGGTCGGCGCCACGTCGAGGGTGCGGACCGGGCGGTCGACGGTGGCGCCGCGACGCACGACCCGGTGCCCGCCACCGATGAAGAACGGAATCCCCAGGGTGACCTCGTGTCCGTGGTTGCCGGGGATCGGGTTGGAGAACGGGGTGGGGTCGGAGAAGCGCCAACCGGGATGGCACGTGGCCACCAGGTCGCCACCCCGCTCGCCCAGGGAGAGCTCTGCCGGGTCGTAGAGGCGGTTGACACCCGGGAGCGCACCGACGACCTCACGAAGTCGCCGCAGCGAGGCGTCGCGCTCGTGCGCGGGCCCGAGGTAGGCGAACGTGTCCGCCCCGCCGTTCTGGGCAATGCCGAACCGCCCACGGATCGCCGCGTCCGCCTCGATAGCCCCGGCTGCACTGATCAGTCTCAGAGGCTCCGACCAGTCCATCCCGTGATCGGCCAGGACGATGACCACCGAGCGCTCCCAGCGGCCGGTCGAGCGGAGGAACTGTTCGAGATCCCAGAGCTTGTGATCGGAATTGGCGACCGCCTGGTTGCGCGCCAAGCGCAGTGAGGTCCCCGACAGGTCCATATGGCCGAAGCGGTCCATGTCACCGAGGTTGACGAAGGTCATCCGGGGAGAGTGGTCGGTGATGGTCTGCTTGAGGGCCTCGACGGTGAACCAGTCAAGGGAGTGGTCGGTGATGGGCACGAGTGGGAACGGCGCCCACTGCACGCTCGCGCGCCCACCGAACAGGCCGTGGAGGTAGTCCTTGCTGAGCACGCTCGCGGTGGTCAGGCCCGCCTCGGTGCGGATCCGGTCGAGCACGGTCGGCGCGCGGAGATCCTCGGGCCGGTCGAGCGTCCTGTCGGTGCCGGCGGCGTGGTCCCAGATCGAGTTGGCGGGAACCCCGTTGCGCTCGGGCAGGACGCCGGTGACCATCGCCGCATGGTTGGGGAGCGTCTCGGCGATCATCACCGAGGACGCGTCGGTGAACCTGGTCCCCTCCGAGGCCCACCGGTGCAGCGTGGGGGCCTGCACGGGGTTGAGCTCGTCGGGCCGCATGCCGTCGGTGACCAGGACGTAGACGTCGAGGTCGTCGGCGACCGGTCGCGTGGGGTTGGCCCAGACCGGAGCCGGGTCGGCGAGCAGGGTGACCCCCACCGCGCCCGCAGCGGCGACCACACCGGCCCCGGCCAGTGCCTCCCGACGGGTCAGGGTGGGGCCGTGG
>NZ_JAALDX010000073.1 GCF_014145095.1 Dietzia sp. SLG310A2-38A2
CCGGCCGCTGGGTCCGCTCGAGGAGCAGCGTGCGCGCGGGGTCGTCGGCCGGGACGGGCAGCAGCGCGGGGCCACGGTCGGCCAGGAGCTGCTCGAATGTGGGGAACAGCTCGGCTACGGCCCGGCCGCCGGGGACGGGCAGGGTGCGCAGTTCGCGGGTCGCGGGGAAGTCGGGCATGGTCTGCAGACCCTACGCGGGGCGAGATTGTGGGAGATCCACAGCGTTATCCACAGCCTTCGGTTCGTTGTGCGGCGTGCCGAGCCGCAGGTCCTATCGTCGGACGCATGACGGTTCCCTTCCGTGACCTTCCGGTTCACGACCTGCCCCGCGAGCGCCTCATCCGCTCGGGGGTGGGGTCGTTGAGTGACGTGGAGCTGCTTGCCGTCCAGCTCGGGTCCGGATTGGCGGGGCGAAACGCGATCGACGTGGCGGGCGAGCTTGTCGCTCACTTCGGCTCGATGGCGGGGGTCGCCTCCGCTGGGGTGGCGGAGTTGGCGCGCGTCCCGGGCATCGGGCCCGCCAAGGCCTGTCGTGTGGTGTCGGCGTTCGCGCTGGGTGCCCGCGTTGTGGGACCACCCGGGGGACGGCGGATCCGGTCGTCAGCGGACATCGCGGCTGTGGTCGGGCCAGTGATCGGGCGGGCGACACGGGAGGAGCTGTTGGTTCTGGTTCTCGACGGCGCCAATCGAGTGCGGCGGGTCGAGCAGGTCGCGCGCGGCGGTGCCACGCGGACTGCACTGCCGGTGCGTGAGGTGTTGGCCGTGGTCCTGGCCCACGACGGCGTGGCCTTCGCGCTAGCCCACAATCACCCTGGTGGGGACCCGACGCCGAGCGACGACGACGAGTTGGCCACCACCCGGATCGCATCCGCCGCCAGGGAGGTCGGCCTGCGCTTCCTCGACCACATCGTGGTGGCCGGGGATCAGTGGCGGAGCATCACCGCATCGCGGTGAAGATCTCGTTCCGGGCCGCGGGCAGCACCGCGGCGGCGAGCTTGTCTCGGCGACGGCGGAGGGGCTCAGCTCGTCCCGAGTGCGCGACGAGCGACGCGATGTGGTCTTGAAAAGAGAGATCCGGTACCGGAATCTCGATGGACTCGAATGCGGAAATGCTCAAAGTGCGGTTCCTGTCCGCAGAGCCGGGTGACGCAGCCGAGAGTTTCTCAACGCCGGCAGGGCTGGCGAGGTAGGCATGAACCCACTCCAGCCGGACTGAACTCGCCGAGATGGAGTATTGAAGAAAGCGGTTACTGCCAATCCGGCCTTGGTCAGACGAGCGAGACAGCGCGACTGCGCCTTCCCAGGCTTTAATGTTGCTCACGATCAAGCGATCACCGTGGACGGTGAAGTAGCGCATTTTGGAAAGCTCACTCGGAGGAGTTGCAGGATATCTAATTAATCCACGTCCGAAGCTCTTGACGCCGATCGGCAACGCTGATTCTCCGCTGAACTCGGGGATCCATTGCCGCTCGAGGGTGAGTACTTCTCCCAAAGCTGCAGAAGTGGCAGAACTTCCCTGGGCGATCGCAGCGTTCAAGAGATCATTCTCTTTGGCATCGTGAGAGGGGTCACCGTTCTCGTCTGCCAGCTTTCCCAGGTGCTCGACGATGCGGGTCTGGTCGTCGAGCGGCGGGACTGGAACGGTGATCCTCTTGAGATTTGCGATGGACAGTGTCTTGTTGCGTCCGGCAGATCCGGGAGACCCCTTGTAGAGCTCGGCGATGCCGCGTGCTGACGTGAAAAACTGAAGCAGGAAGTCGGCCTTCACTTTGTCTTGATCGCACGTCCATGTCATGAAGCGGTGCGAGCCGATGAGGCCACCGTGTTCGGGCCCGGCGAGGCCGACTGCACCTTCCCAAGCGAACACGTTGCTGAAAAGTAGGTCGCCTTGACGAATGTCGAAGACTCGCTTGGTGCCGATTTCGGCCCCGGTTGTGGGTTCTTTGATGAAGCAGCCCCTGCCGAATGACCTGATACCGACTTGCTGATATGACTCCGCGACATCGACCACGACCCGGCGCCGCTGAAGTTCAGCGACCTTCCCGAACGGCACCCACTCGACCTTCACAGCTCGAACTCAGCGATCGCGACCCGCATCTCCTCGTAGACAGCAAGGAGCTCCTTCTCTGTCTCGATCAACTTGGCGATCAGCTCGCCGGGCGGGCGCTGGTCCAGCGCATCGGGTCGGTTCGGGTTGTGCAGGTCCAGAGAGAACCCGCCGGCCTCGATGTCGGAGTACTCGACCTTCCAGGCGTGTTCATTCTCGGCGCGCCCCTCCCGTGAGGGGCCGCCCCACCAGGCTTGGCAGGGCTCGAACTCCTCGTAGCGCATCGGCTTGGTCTTGGTGTAGTTCTTACGTCCCTCGGGCGGTGGCACCTCGTAGAACCACACCGGCCCTTGCTCTCCCTTCTCGAAGAACACGATGTTTGACGGGATGAGGGTGTACGGCGAGAAGACCCCGTTGGGTAGGCGGACCACGGTGTGGAGGTTGAACCGGCTCATGAGGTCCTTCTTGATCCGGCCGCCGACGCCGGTGTCAAAGAGGACGGAGTTGGGCACCACGATCCCGCAGCGGCCACTTGAGCTCTTCTCGATCCGGGCCATGACGGACTGGAGGAACAGCCACACGGTCTCGGCAGTGCGGAACGAGCGGGGGAAGTTGTCGAGGATGAGCGTCTCCTCCTCGCCGCCGAACGGCGGATTGGTCACCACCACGTCAACCCCGTCGCGTCGGATCTCCGCCAACGGGTAGGCCAGGGCGTTTCCCTCGGTGACGTTCGGCTGATGGACGCCGTTGAGCAGCAAATTCATCTGGCAGAGGAGGAAAGGCAGGCCCTTCTTCTCGATGCCACGCAGGCCCGTGACGACCTTTCGGTGATCAGTGGTCGAGAGGTCGCCCGCTGTCATGTGCCGGAAGGACTCGACGAGGAACCCACCCGTACCGCAGGCGGGGTCGAGGACCTTGTCGCCCGGGCGGGGGTCCACCTGGTCCACAACGAACCGGATCACCGGCCTGGGGGTGTAGAACTCACCGGAATCCCCGGCCGCGTCCCGCATCTCGCGGAGCATGGTCTCGTAGAACACCGCCATGGTGTGCACCTCGTCGCGAGAGGTGAAGCTGATTCGGTCCACTTGGTCGACGAGCTGGCGCAGCAGATGACCGGACTGCATCCGGTTCCGAACGTCGGAGAACACCAGCCCAAGGGTGTCGTGCGGGTCCCCCGGCCTGCCGGTGCCGCGCACCTGCCGAAGGTGGGGGAGGAGTTCGTCGTTGATGAAGCGCACGAATGGCTCGCCGGTGACGTTCTGTTCGTGGGCCCAACGCGACCACCGGAGGTAGTCGGGAAGCGCCGGCTCGTAGCCTGCATCAATCAGCGTCCGCTCGGTCTCGAGATCGTCGAAGGCCTTGAGGAAGAGCAGCCAGGCGAGCTGGGGGAGTCGATCCAGCTCACCGTTGAGCCCGGCGTCCTTGCGCATGATCTGCCGCGAGGTTTTGATCACCGACTGCAGGCGCGCCTGAGTGGTGGGTTCGGCCTTTGTTGCTGCGCGGGGACTCATGGGGTGTCCTTCCGGAGAGTGGAGAGGGCGCGCTGGTACTCCTCGCGCACACGATGGTGGGCTGCCGCGGACTCGACCGTCGACAATCCGAGGTCGGCCGACATTGCCGCAAAGGTCTCGGCCCAGTGTCCGGGGGGTGGGGGCAGGTCCGTCGGCGGCTCCCGCTCGTCCCGCTCCGAGAAGACGTTCACGAGCCGAGTTGCGAGCGCGGCCGGGTCGAGGAGTCCCCGGTCGGCGAGCAGCGTGAGGTCCACGAGGTCCTTGACTCGCGATGACGGACGCTCGTGCGCATAGATGCGCGAGTAGGCGTGGAACTTCTCGGCAGCGTGACGGTTGACGTCCACGGCGAGGACGGTGAACTCCTCACCGCCCAGGATAGGGGCGACGACGAGGGGCTCCACCTCCTCGGAATCGAGTGCGGATGCCGTGATCACGTCCAGTGTCGCCGATCCAAACAGGATCGATCCAACATGTGCGTCGATCACGACGCGCCACGTGGTCGGCAACTCGTCCTCGGCTTTCACCTGACGCGGACGTCGCGGAGCGAAGCGGAAACCGTCACCTGTGTCGCGGTCGAGTGCGGAATCGAGAAGGTCGTGCAGCTCATCGGCGTCGGGTGCTGAGGCTTCTCGGCGGGCGAGGTCGAGGTCTTTAGTCGCACGTGAGTCCAGCCACAGTCGGGTCTCCAGCGCGAAGCCGCCCTTGAGGATCCATCGCTCGTCGCCGGAGAGTCGGTGGAGTATGCGCTGGAACAGGAGCCGGTTGCGCAGACGTAGTACGTCGACCCCCTCCTCGGACGCAAGGTTTCGCAGGCGTTGGTTGAGACTGCGCGCCACGCCGTCATCCATCGGATTCCCTCGCCAGGGCTCGCTCGATGCGAAGGGCTGCCTCGGTCGGCGCCTCATACGAGCGCCGCAGAAGGCGACGGCGCGTGGTGAGCTCCCGCTCCAGCGCCTGAGCAACGGCCTCGTCCACGATCTCCTGGGACACGGCCGACTCGCCCGCCACATCGACGAGCGTCCGGAGCACGGAGGTGACCGACCAGCCTTGGTGCGCGACAGTGTCGCCGGGATCGACCTCGCCGAGATGTGTAACGACGTAGGGGTCCTCGGCCCGGAACCCTTCAGGGACCACCAGGTGCAGGCGCGCAGGGTCGGCGTCAGACAGTCCGTGCACTCTGAGTGCAGATTCGTACGAGACCACGCCGCGGCCGCCGCTCCAGAGCGTCCAGCGGACGAACTCGTCCAACGGTTGTGCGGGCCAGTCGGGAAGGCGGAAGATCCCCCGGTCGACCCGGGTCCAGTTGCCGCAGTCGACGTGGTACTTCTGCGCCTGGTATGAGTAGCCGACCTCAATGGCCTGGGCGGCCGTGAAATACCCGGCCTGATCGAACGCGAGCGCGTGAAGACGGCGACGCAGATCTACGGACGACGAGGACACTGGACCACACTAGCATCGCTGAAAATCAATAAACACTGTAGTTTGGCGCAGGCATAGCCCGTAAAACTACATAATTCGTTTAGTTATGCACCGTAGAGCCAGCGCGGGATCTCATCGACGGCCTTTCGCAGTGCGTCGGGACCGCCCATGTTGTCTGCGAGCTCCGTGACCGACCCGGCGTCGCTGATGGGGCGAAGTTGGAGGGCCTGCATCGTCACGTCGTTGATCCCGTACTCCTCGTACCGCTTCAGCAGGCCCTCGAGAACGGCTCTGCCCGCCGTTGACTGGGCCTCGATGTCGAGTGCGTGTGCCTCACGCGCGCGTCGGGCCCGTTCCGCGCGGGTCCGCACCGGCGTCCGGAATGCCATGGAGAGCAAGATGTCGAGCAAATCCGTTCCGGTCTCCTCGGCGAGGATCGTCATCGGCGACAGGTCGATGTTTCGAACGGCCAGCGCGGTGAGGATCTCTTGGCGGTGCGCGGGATCCGCCCACATCGCCGCGAGGTCGACTGGAGAGCCAAAGTCGGACAGCGTCCCCTCGACCACGTGCCGGACTTCGACCATGCGGGGCTCGCCCGTCGAGCGGTCCATCACCATTGTGGCTTCGCCCACCACCGTCACCACGGCATTGTCCACCACATAGCGAATGCGTTCGCTGCCGTGGTCGTGTTCGTCAGTGTCATCTCCCGGGAACGGGTCGGCCGGGTCTGGGTCGCCCGGGGTGAAATCGGGAGTCGGCTCGCCAAGCGTGGGATCCTCCTCGTCGTCGTCCTCCGCGGTGGACGCGTCGATGACCGTTCCCCCGCCGTCGATGGTCTCGACTCGGATCCCCGCCGGATACCCGTCAAATCCGGGATCACGGAAATGCTCCGAAGCCCCCACGTAGTCGATGATCTCGAACGACGTCTTGCCGGCCTCCGGGAAGAGGCGCGTGCCGCGACCGATGATCTGTTTGAACTCGATCATCGATCCCACCGGCCGGAACAGCACCACGTACCGAAGGTCCGGGACATCCGTTCCCGTAGAAAGGAGGCGCGACGTAGTGGCGACCACCGGTGACGGGGTGTCACAGAAGTCCTCGAGTAGTGCCTCCTTCTCGTTTTCCACGCCGACGATGCGGACCACCCACCGGGGGTCCTCGCGAAGGAGGTCCGGGTTCTCGGCCACGAGCGCGCTACGCACCGCGTCGGCGTGGGCCACATCCACGCAGAAGACCATCGCCTTGTGAGCAGGGTTCTGCCGCAGGATCCCGGACAGATGGTGGGCCATGGCACGGCTTCTGGGGACCAGGGAGAGAGTGCGCTCGAAATCCCGGGTCGTGTAGGTCCCCGCCGGGATCTCCCTCCCGTACCGGTCCAGCTCGCCGGGGTCCGGGGTCCAACCGTCGGCGTCCGCGCTGAGGTTGACCCGCCGGATCCGGTACGGCGCGAGGTAGCCGTCTTCAATACCCTCGCGGAGCGAGTAGGTGAATACCGGATCGCCGAAGTACTCGTAGCTGTGGACGGTGTCGCTCCGCGGAGTGGCAGTGAGGCCCAGCTGGATCGCCGAGGAGAAGTAGTCCAAGCTCCCGCGCCATAGCGAGTTCTCGGACGCGCTCCCACGGTGGCACTCGTCGACGATCACCAGGTCAAAGAAGTTCGTTGGGAACTGATGCAGGAGTTCAGCGCCGTCCTTCTGTCCGTGGAGTGCCTGGTAGCTGGCAAAGTAGATCTCCCGGCTCTGGTCGGCCCGCACGGTGACCCGCTGGAGCAGCTCGTGTCCGAGTGCGGGTCCGAAGTCCTTGTTCATCGGCTGTTTAAGCAGACCGTCCCGGTCCGCCAGATAGAGCACCCGGTAGTTGACCTGCGGAGCAACTCTCTCCTGGTACGAGAGCAGCTTGGCCACGATCTGCATCGCGGTGAACGTCTTGCCGGTTCCCGTGGCCATGAGCAGCAGGATCCGAGTCTCTCCGCGCGCAATGGCTCCGAGGACGGCGTTGATGGCCCGTGTTTGATAGAAGCGCGGTTCGATCACCGTGCCGTCGGTCGACGTTTTTCGACGATTGAGCGGCTGGAGCAACAGCTCAGCAGCGCTCTGATCGAGTCCCGCGAAAGTGCAGTATGTCCACCACGCTTCGGCAGGAGTGGGGAATGCCCCGCTCACGCGCTCGGTTCCGCTCGTCCTGTCGTGGATCACGATCTCGGCGCCGTTGGTCGCGATCGCTAGCGGGACATCGAGTCGACGCGCGTACTCGATGGCTTGCTGGAGCCCGTCACGTGCCGACCGGAACGACCGCTTCGCCTCCACCACTGCCACTGGCTGGCCGGGGGCGACTTCCAGGACGTAGTCCACGCGCCGTCGGGGCAGGAGGGTGACCTCTCCGCCCGTGATGTCCGGCACCTGAGAGATCGGGTATTCGGACCTGATCTGCTTCGAATTCCAGCCCGACGTCTTGAGCGCCGGGACCACGAGCTCGCGGCAGGTGTCGCGCTCCAGTGGTCCTCGGCCTCGGCTGTTCACAGCAGAACTGTAGCGGCCCCGCCGGAGTATATTCGGTTCTCTGGTCAGTAGTAGTAGGGGAAGTCGTCCCAGTCGGGGGCCCGCTTCTCCAGGAACGCGTCGCGCCCCTCCACCGCCTCGTCGGTCATGTACGCCAGGCGTGTGGCCTCGCCGGCGAATACCTGCTGGCCCATCAGGCCGTCGTCGGTGAGGTTGAACGCGAACTTGAGCATCCGCTGGGCGGTGGGCGACTTGCCGTTGATCTGTCGCGCCCACTCGATCGCGGTGTTCTCCAGCTCGGCGTGGTCCACGACCCGGTTGACCGCGCCCATGTGGAACATCTCCTCGGCCGTGTACGCCTGACCCAGGAAGAAGATCTCCCGCGCGAACTTCTGGCCCACCTGCTTGGCCAGGTACGCGCTGCCGTAGCCGGCGTCGAAGGACCCCACGTCGGCGTCGGTCTGCTTGAACCGGGCGTGCTCGCGGGAGGCCAGGGTCAGGTCGCTCACCACGTGCAGCGAGTGCCCGCCGCCGGCCGCCCAGCCGTTGACCAGGCAGATCACCACCTTGGGCATGGTGCGGATGAGCCGCTGGACCTCGAGGATGTGCAGCCGGCCGCCCTCGGCCTTGACCCGGGCCTCGTCGACCTTCTCGGCGGTCGCGCCTGCCACGTCAGCGTCGTGCTCGGTGGAGTACTGGTATCCCGACCGGCCGCGGATCCGCTGGTCACCGCCGGAACAGAACGCCCAGCCGCCGTCCTTGGCGCTCGGCCCGTTGCCGGTGAACAGCACGGTGCCCACGTCGGGGGAGCGGCGGGCGTGGTCGAACACCCGGTACAGCTCGTCCACGGTGTGCGGCCGGAACGCGTTGCGCACCTCGGGGCGGTCGAAGGCGATCCGCACGATCCCGTCGGCCCGGCCCTCGCCCACGTGGCGGTGGTAGGTCAGGTCGGTCAGGTCCCGGCCGTTGCGGAAGCCCTCGACCTCCCGCCA
>NZ_JAALDX010000007.1 GCF_014145095.1 Dietzia sp. SLG310A2-38A2
ACCGCTCGTCGGCGGCGAAGCGGGCCGGAGCCCCGGGGGGCCGGGGCGGGGCGGCTGCGGTCATGCCACCGCCTCTCCTCGATCCGCGGCGTCAGCCGGTCCCTCCGCACCCTGGTGCATCACCGGGCACCCCTCCATCCGATCCCGCGGCTGGATGGGGCAAGCCCCCAGGTCTGCGGGCCGGTATCCGTTCGGATACCCCGGGTAGGTCCGGTTCTCCGTCGCACTGGACCCCAGCGCACGGCGACGGACCGGGAGCCACCTCACCACTGCTGACCGGGCCCGCAGCGCGGCGTACGCGGCCCTGCGTCTGCCCGGCGGCTGCCACGGGAAGCCGAAGGCCCGGGTCATGTCGTCGTCCACGAGTGACAGGACCACCTTGCGGACCGCGGGGCGGACCGCCTCCGGATACCAGGAACACATGAGATCGAGCGTGTACGTGCCGATGAGCTCGTTGTTCCGGTCGTAGCGGAAGGTGCGGGCCTCGTAGTCGTCACGCCACCGGCGGAACTCCCCGATGTCCTCGGGGATGTCGGCGATCTTCATCCGCTGCCCCACCCCGCGGTAGAAGTGGAACGCAGCCAGTCGCTCATGGGGGTGCAGTCGTCGCCACCCGATCGCGTCGATCCACTCCAGCGGTTCGTAGATGAACGTCGACAGCACGTACAGCATGTCGTCGTTCGTGATCTCGTACCGCGCGTGCTGGCGGTTGATCACGCGCAGCGCCTCTTTGCCGCGCGGCGAGTCGTACCCGTGCTCGACCAGCTCCACCATCAGCAACGCCGTGTCGTCGTAACGCTTCTGGGGGTTGTCGCGGAACTGGCCGGCCTGCTCCAGGACCGCCGACACCGAGGGCACACAGTACGTGCGGTACAAGGCCAGCTCGAGTGCCCGCTGGTAGTCCCAGGGGAACTCGTACGAGGTGGTGATGCGGTGGATCTCCGCCGCGTCGGCGACCGGGTCGAGGGACGCGATGAGGTCGCGCCAGTACCAGCGGCCGGGCTTGAGCGGCGGCGTCGCCGTGAGCGGATGGTCGACGGCGTCGTCGGCCACCAGCTCGGACGGGATCGGTCCGAACACCCCGGGGACGGTGTGCCGTCCCGCGGCGGCGGAGCTCGTCGTCGTCGTCTCCCGGAGCTCTTCCGGCGTGCTCCTACTGGAGGCGGTGGCAGTCATCGGGCGATCACAGCTTTCCCTGCACGTTGGCCAGCATCCACTTGACCACCTTGATGTCCCTCGGCTTGCGGGTCATGGTCATGAGGTTGAGCGGGGCGGCGAACTTCTGGGCCGTGATGGCCTTGGGCCGCGAGAACTCCCGGAGCCCGTCGGCACCGTGGATGCGGCCGAAGCCCGAGTCGCCCGAGCCACCGAACGGCAGCGAGGGGATCCCGGCGAAGGCGAGGAACGCGTTGACCGACACCATGCCCACGTCGAGCTTCTCCGCCAGCGCCAGTCCCCGCTTGCGGTTGCCGGTGAAGATCGCGCCGCCGAGGCCGTAGCGGCTGGCGTTGGCCTTCTCGACCGCCTCCTCCAGGTCCGCGACCGAGTTGATGACGACGGTCGGCCCGAACGTCTCCTCGGTGATCGCCGTGGAGTCCTCGGGGACGTCGACCAGGACGACCGGCTCGACGACCCGCTCCCCCACCGACTCCTCGCCACCGATGACGGCCTTGCCACCGCGGGCCAGCGCGTCCTCGACGTGCCTGCGGACGATGTCGATCTGGGCGGGCAGTGTCATGGGCCCGTAGCTGGAGGTCACCGCGGTGCCGGGGGTCAGCGCCCGCACCTTCGCGGTGAACTTGTGGACGAAGGCGTCCCGGACGTCCCGGTGGACGTAGATCCGTTCGACGCCGGCGCACGTCTGCCCCGCGTTGCCCATGGCGCCGAAGACCGCCTGGTCGACGGCCGAGTCGAGGTCGGCGTCGGCGTCCACCAGGAACGCGTCCTTGCCGCCACCCTCGATGACGACGGGGGTGAGCGTCTCCGCGCAGGCGGCCATGACCTTGCGGCCCGTCGCGGCCGACCCGGTGAACGCCAGCTTGTCCACGCCCGCCCTGCACAGCGCGGCGCCGGTCGAACCGTCACCCGTGATGGTCTGGAACAGCGGCTGCGAGGCGCCGAGCGAGTTCCACACCTCGGCGAGCCAGACGCCCACACCGGGCGTGAGCTCACTGGGCTTGAACACCACGGCGTTGCCGGCGGCCATGGCGTAGGAGAGGGTGCCCATCGGGGTGAACGCGGGGTAGTTCCAGGGACCGATCGCGCCGACGACGCCGTACGGCTGGTACTCGACGTAGGCCGCCTGGTTGCTCATGAGCAGTCCGGCGGACACGGAGCGGCGGCGCAGCACCTTGTCGGCGTTCTTGGCCGCCCACTCCAGGTGGCTCACCGTGAGCATGACCTCGAGGGTCGCGTCCTCATCCGGCTTGCCGGTCTCGGCGGAGATGAGTGAGGCCAGCTCGTCGGCGCGGGAGGCGATCGCCCGCTTGTACTCGAGCAACCACTCCCGGCGACCGCGCGGACCCTGGGCGGACCACCAGCGGGCGGCGGCGCGCGCACGCTCGACGGCGAGCGCCACCTCCTCGGGTCCGGCGATCGGGTACTCCGCCAGAACAGTGCCGTCGCGGGGATCCAGGCTCGCGAGAGTGGGGCCGGTCTTGCTGGGTTCGGTGGTCGTCATTCGGGTTCCCTCCAGTTTCCGATCACATATATTTGATGTACCGTCCGTGATACGGGCCACAGTAGTCGACTGTGCCCTCCATCGTCACCCCCTGACAGAAAACCGAGGCCAGACGTGTTCGACATCCTCACCGAAGAACAGCGGGACTTCGCCAGGTCCATCGACGACTTCTGCGCGCGCGAGGTCGGAAGCGCCGAGAAGCGGCGGGAGCTCACCACCGAGGGCGGCACCCACTCGCCCGAGATCTACGCCAAAATGGCCGAGCTCGGCTGGCTGGGACTGACCGTCCCCGAGGAGTACGGCGGCGCCGACGCCGGAGCCGTGGAGCTGTGCCTGCTGCTCGAGCACTCGCTGCGTGGTCTCGCCCCCATCGGTGGCATCGGCCCGACCCTCATCACCGGCGCCGCCTACCAGAAGTTCGGGTCCGAGGAGCAGCGCAAACGCGCGCTCGACCTGGTCGTGAAGGGCGGGACGCTGGCCATCTCCATGTCCGAGCCCGGCGCCGGGTCCGACGTGGCGGCGCTGCGCTGCAAGGCCGTCCGCGACGGCGACGACTGGGTGATCACCGGCCAGAAGACCTGGTGCTCCAACGCCCACTTCGCCGACCGCATCCTGCTGGTGGCGCGCACCGACTCGTCGGGCGCCAAGCACGAGGGCATCACCATGTTCGACGTGCCCGCCGACGCCCCGGGCCTGCAGATGACCGGCATCGAGACCATGGGCGGCAAGGAGGTCAACGACCTCTACTTCACCGACGTGCGTCTGCCCGCGGAGTCCGTGATCGGCGAGGTCGGTGGTGGCTGGAAGCAGCTCATGACCGGGCTCAACATCGAGCGGCTCATCCTGGCCGCCATGCAGCTCGGCGTGGCCCAGCGCGCCTTCGACGACTGCCTGACGTTCATCCGCGAGCGCGAGCAGTTCGGCCGGCCCGTCGGCTCCTTCCAGGTCATCCGCCACCGCATGGCCGACCTGGCCACCGAGATCGAGGCCACCCGCCTGCTGGTCTACGCCGTGGCCAAGAAGATCGACGAGTCCGACCCCAGCGCACTCTTCCCCCGCGAGGCCTCCATGGCCAAGCTCAAGGCCTCCGAGCTGAGCAAGCGGGTCACCCTCGAGTGCATGCAGTCCATGGGCGGTTACGGCTACGCCACCGAGTACGGCATGGAGCGCCTTGTCCGCCAGGCCGTCGTGTCCACCATCTACGGCGGCACCAACGAGATCCAGCGCGACATCATCGGAAAGACGTACGGGCTGTGAGCGCCGCGGCCAGGAGCGAACTCGACGCGATCCGCGCGCTCGACACGGTGCCGTCCGAGCGGGTGTCGGCGCTCTGGGATTCGCTGGAGCCCGCCCGGGTCGACGCCGTCGCCGGTACCCGCTGGCGCGGAACCGGACTGGACACCGGGCACCCGATGTTCGGGATGCTCGGGCAGATGCGCTGGTGGGGAAAGGACTTCACCGATCCCCGCAAGGTGGACCCGATCCTCGTCACCGACGACACGGGTGCTGTCGTGCCGGACACCTCCGCCACGGGCGGGGGCGGGGCATCGCTCTGGGAGGTCTCGTTCCGCGGCCGCCCGTGCGCGTCCATGGTCTACGACCGGCTGCCGGTGATCGACCACTTCGCCGTCGTCGATCCCGACACCCTCCTGGCCGTGATGAACGGTCGCGGCACCGTCCGGGAGGGCGAGCACTTCTGGTTTGTCCTCGAGCGCGAGAGCTGACCCGCCCGAGCTGTTCCCCGGAGGACGGCGGCCTCCGCGGCGACAGGCGGCGATCACCGGGCCGGGTGCGCGGGACGGCGATGCGGACCACACTGGACGCATGACCCAGAACACCGAACGCCCGGTCCGCATCGCCGTCCAACTCCGGCCCCAGCACGCACCCGACTACGGCCTCCTTCGCGACGCCGTCCGGCGGTCCGAGGACGCGGGGGTCGACGTGGTGTTCAATTGGGACCACTTCTATCCCCTCTACGGGGATCCCGACGGCGCCCACTTCGAGTGCTGGACGATGCTCGCGGCCTGGGCCGAGCAGACCGAACGCGTGGAGATCGGCGCCCTGGTCACCTGCAACACCTACCGCAACCCCGACCTGTTGGCCGACATGGCCCGCACCGTCGACCACATCTCGGGTGGCCGCCTGATCCTCGGGCTGGGCAGCGGCTGGTTCGAGCGGGACTACGCCGAGTACGGATACGACTTCGGCACCAAGGGCTCTCGGCTCGACGACCTCGGGGACTCCCTCGAGCGGATCGAGCAGCGCTTCGCCAAGCTCACCCCGCCCCCGACGCGTCACATCCCGGTGCTCCTGGGCGGCGGAGGCGAGCGCAAGACGCTGAAGCACGTGGCCCGCCACGCCGACATCTGGCACTCGTTCGTGGACGTGGAGACCTACCGCCACAAGTCCGGGGTGCTGGCCCGGCACTGCGCCGACGTCGGGCGGGATCCCGGTGAGATCGAGCGCTCCACCGAGGTCGGCGGCGCCTCCTCCGCCGACGAGGCGCGGCGCTCGGCGGACGCCCTGCTGGCCGAGGGCGTCACGTTGTTCACCGTGGGCCTGAACGGGCCCGACTACCCCCTGGATCTGGTGGAGTCGTTGGTGGCCTGGCGCGACGGGCGCTGACGGCCGTGGTCAGCCTCGGTTGACGGCGCGGTCGGCGCGACGCCACACACGGAAGGTGTAGCCGGACGCCGCGAGCATCAGCACCAGCACGAACGAGGCGAGTATCGACGGGCGCCCGGCCACGATCAGTCCCACCGCGTTGACCAGCGCCAGCACGGTGAAGAACCCGACGAACCCGCCCAGGACCTCCAGCCGCTGCCGGGTCCCGAGCGCGTCGCCGCCGCTCCGAGCCACAGCCGGGTCAGCTCTTCAGGCCGCCGGCGGTGAGGCCGGAGATGATCCGTCGTTGGAAGATCAGCACCATGATCACGAGCGGCACGGTGACGAGCGCACCCGCCGCCATGATCGCCGCGTGCGGCGGGATGTAGGGGTTGACCCCCGAGAACCGGGCGATCGCCACGGTGACCGGCTCGGTCGAGGAGTTGGACAGCTGCTGTGACAGCAGGAACTCGTTCCACGTGATGATGAACGCCAGGATCGCGGTGGTGAACAACGCCGGCGCGGCGAGCGGCAGGATGATCTTGATGAACGCCTGGCCGCGGGTGGCGCCGTCGACGCGCGCCGCCTCCTCCAACTCCCAGGGCAGGTCGTTGAAGAACGAGGTCAGGGTGTAGATGGTCAGGGGCAGAGCGAACGAGATGTTGGGGATGATGAGCGCCTGATAGGTGCCGATCCAGCCGATGTCGGTGAACAGCTGGAACAGCGGCGTGACCAGCGCGACGCCGGGGAACATCGACGCGGCCAGGATGACGCCGGTGACGAGGAACTTCCCGCGGAAGTCCACCCGCGCGAGCGCATATGCGGTGAACACGCCGAAGAGCAGCGCCAGCCCGGTGGTGATGGAACTGATGATCACCGAGTTGATGATCGCTCCGAAGAAGTTGTTGCCCGCGTCCGTCGCCAGCGCCTCTCGGAAGTTGTCCAGGGTGAGGTGCGAGGGCACGGGACTGGCGGAGAACACGAACCGGTTGTCGCGGAACGCGGTGACGAGCATCCAGTAGAACGGCGCGAGCCCCCAGATCAGGATGAGCAGGGCCCCGATGTAGGTGCCGATCCTCGGGCCGAGTGGCTTGCGGGGGGCGCGGAGGTCGTCGTTGTTGTCCCGATCGTGCGAACCGGGGTGTGACGACGACGAGGTGGTCGATCGCGTGGTGGACGACGTGGACGGTTCAGGCGCTCGGTGACTCACCGGATCTCCTCCTTCTTGCCGGTGCGGTCATCGACGACGTTCGCGCCGAGGAACTTCACCATGACGAACGCCACGGCGAAGATCAGCAGGAACACCAGTGTCGATATGGCGGACGCACTGTTGAAGTTGCCCATTCGCATCTCGTTGACCACCAGCATGGACACCGTCGCGGTGGGCGAGCCGGAGTTGGCCGACACGAGGATCACGGGCAGGTCGTACATGCGCAAGGCGTCGAGGGTGCGGAACAGGATCGCGACCATCAGCGCCGGCCGGACCAGCGGCAGGGTGATCCTGGTGAACTGTTGCCACCGGGAGGCACCGTCGACGCGGGCCGCCTCGTAGACGTCACCGGGGATCATCTGCAGCCCGGCGAGGATCAGCAGCGCCATGAAGGGCGCGGTCTTCCACACGTCCGCCACGATGATGGCCATACGGGCGTAGAACGGGTCGGTGGTCCAGGCGATGTTGGTGCCCAGCATCGTGTTGGCGATCCCGTTGGGGGCGAAGATGAACGCCCAGAGCTTGGCGGTGACCGCGGTCGGGATCGCCCACGGGACGAGGACCGCCGCCCGCAGGAGGGAGCGCCCCCAGATGCTCTTGCCCATGACCACGGCCATGGCGAAGCCGAGCACGGTCTCGAGCGAGACGGTGGTGACGGTGAAGAACAGCGTGTTGCCCATGGCGGGCCAGAAGTCGACGGCCGAGACACCGGGCGGGCAGGGGATGGTGCCGTCGCCGCCCCGGGCCGGGCACGCCTGGGTGAGCCAGTAGAGATAGTGCTGAAAACCGGCGAAACCACCGTCGGAGAACATCCCGGTGGCGGGATCCAGGCCGCGGTCGGCCTGGAAGGACAGGTACACCGCACGGACGACCGGATAGCCGATCACCACCGCGAGGATCGCGAGCGCGGGGCCCACCATCCACACCGGACGCCAGTCGAACCTCTTCTCGACCAGTGGCGCCGGGGACTTCTCACTCGTCGTCATCGCTGCAGCTCCTCATCGGATCGCACCCGCCCTCACCACGACGGCCGATGGGCCCCGGGAATGCTACCCGGGGCCCATCAGCGCGGTGATGTCATACCTGCTGTTCAGACTCTGGTGTCACTGAGCCGCTTGCTCGATCGCGGCGCTCATGTCGGTGAGCGCCTGCTCGACGTTCTTCTCGCCACGCAGCGCGGCGAACGTGTTGTCCTGGATCGCCTTGGACACGGCCGGGTAGTACGGCGTGACCGGGCGCGGCTCGGCGTTCTCGAGAGCCGCCTTGAGGGCCGGCATGTACGGGAACTCCTGCTGAAGCGCCTCGTCGTCGTAGATCGAGGTCAGCACCGGCGGGAACGACTGCTCGGCGAAGCCCATCTGGACGTCCTCGGAGATGATGAACTCGAGGAACGCCTGGGCCGTGGCCTTGTTCTCGGAGAACACGTTGATGGCGTTGTTGTAGCCGCCGAGGGTGGACCGGCCTGCGCCGTCCTGGCCGACGATGGGCGCGACCTCGAACCGGCCCTGGACCTGGGAGGTGGGATCGGACTGGCCCGACTCGTACATGTACGGCCAGTTGTAGGAGTACATGGTCTCGCCGGCGAGGAAGGCCTGCGCGGTCTCCTCCTCCGTGAAGGCGTCGGTCTGCGGGGGGATCACGCCGTTCTGGTAGGCGTCGACCAGGGCGGTGAGGCCCGCGCGTGCCTGATCGGTGTCGAGCTCCGGGGTCTGCCCGTCGTCGCCGACGACCTGGCCGCCCCAGCTGTGGATGAACTGGGTGGCGGCGACGGTGAGGCCCTCGTAGAGGCTGAGCTGCGTCTGCAGGCAGTCGACGTCGGCACCCTCCGCGGCCTCGCAGGAGGCGACCAGCGCGTCCCAGTTGGCGGGCGCCTCCGGCTGGAGGTCCGTGCGGTAGTACAGCAACTGGGCGTTGGTGTTCTGCGGGATGCCGTAGAGCGTGCCGTTGTAGGTCGCGGAGTCCACGGCGGCCTCGATCAGGCCGGAGGTGTCGACCTCGGTGTCGCCCTCGATCGGCTGCAGCCACCCGTTGGCCGCGAAGTACGCGGTGTCCGTGACATCGAGCGCGAACACGTCGTACTCGCCGCTCTCGGTCTGGAGGGACTGCGTGAGCGTGTCCCGCTGTCCGTCCTGCTCGGCGGGGAGCTCGCGGAGGGTGACCTCCTGGTCAGGGTTCTCCGCGTTCCACTGCTCGATGACGGGACGGAGCTTGTCCGTGTCGTTGCTGCCCATCGCAAAGGTGATCGGGCCGACGCCCGAGGTGCCGGCCTCCGCCTGCTCGTCGGATTCGTCACCACCACCGTTGGCACAGGCCGCGGTGACCACCGCGACCATGGATGCGGCCGCCGCCGCTTTGAGGAACCTGCCGTGAACGGCCATGCGCTCTCTCCTACTGTTGTGTCTCGCCTACCGCCGACGTGTGCCGACGGTCGGATGATCCCGGGCTCACTGTGACGCGGGTCTCTCTGAGGTCCCGCTGAGCGTAACCCACGCAGGGCCTGTGGCGTCGGACCACGAGCGGTCCGATCACCGACGCCCCGCCGCCCCGCAGCCCGTGGGGGCCGCGAGACTTAGATCACAGGCGACACTCTAGCAACAACAGGTGTTGCGGCCACCCACGACCGGCCCCGCCGCACCCTGATCGACCCGGCCGGCGTCAGCCCCGCCGGTCACCGCAGGCGCAGACCGGACTCCACGTCGAAGAAGCGGACCTCGTCGTCGAGCGCGGCCAGGAACATGGTCTCGCCCTTGCCCGGGTGGTCACCCGATTCGGCCCGGTAGACCACGGGGTGTCCGTCACCGGTGGAGCAGTGGAGGTAGCTGTCGGCCCCCAGTTCCTCGACCAGATCCACGGTCACCTCCAACCCGTGACCGTCCCCGGCGATCCGCAGGTGCTCCGGTCGCACGCCCACGGTGACCCTCGGTCCGGACCCCGGCGGGACCTCTTCGCGGAAGCCCTCCACGTCGACCCGGCCGTCGGAGACGGGGGCGTCGAAGAGGTTCATCGACGGCGATCCGATGAAACCGGCGACGAAGGCGTTGACCGGATTGTGGTAGAGCTCGCGCGGGGTGTCGACCTGCTGCAGGATGCCGTCCTTGAGCACCGCCACCCGATCCCCCATCGTCATGGCCTCGACCTGGTCGTGGGTCACGTAGATCATGGTGGTCCGCAGGTCACGCTGCAGTTTGGCGATCTGGGCACGGGTGGCCACCCGGAGCTTGGCGTCCAGGTTCGACAGGGGTTCGTCCATCAGGAACACCTGGGGGTTGCGCACGATCGCCCGACCCATGGCGACCCGCTGGCGCTGACCACCGGAGAGCTCCTTGGGCTTACGGTCGAGGTAGTCCGTGAGGTCGAGCATCTCCGCGGCGCGGTCCACCCGCTCCGCGATCTCCTTCTTGGACGCCTTGGCCAGCTTGAGCGCGAAACCCATGTTCTCCCGCACGGTGTAGTGCGGGTAGAGCGCATAGTTCTGGAACACCATCGCGATGTCCCGGTCCTTGGGCTCCGACCCGGTGACGTCCCTGTCGCCGATGAGGATGCGACCGGCCGACACGTCCTCCAACCCGGCGATCGCGCGGAGAGTGGTGGACTTGCCGCAGCCCGACGGCCCGACCAGGACGAGGAACTCGCCGTCGGCGATCTCCAGATCGAGTCGGTCCACGCTGCGCCGTGCGGCGCCGGGGTAGATGATGGACACGTTCTCGAAGGTCACCGCAGCCATGGAGAGATCTTTCCCTTCACCGGCAGGAACGTGCCGGACGATCCGAGATAGAGGGTTGTCACGACGACTGTAGCGCCACGGGACCGGAGTTCACCGGCACTGCGCCCACAGTTCATCCGCACGTGTCCTCAGCACGCCCGCGCCGTCGCCCGCGCTCCCTAGGGTCACAGCGTCCTCGTGCGCCCGTGCGGGGCGCACACGTCCTCAGGGAGAACCGTTGTCAGTCCGTCGTCTGCTTCCGATCGCCACCCCCGGCATCTCCAACCGCCAGCACCTGACCTGTCTGTACAAGTGCGGTGACCAGTGCGCTGCACCGGTCCCCAACGCCAGCGGCAATCCGTACTTCGGGGACGTCGCCACCGAGATCAGCCGCCGCGGGGCACTCAAGGCGGCCGGTGTGGTCGCCCTCGCGGTGGGGGCCACCCAGGTCCTGCCGGCCACCGTCGCCGCGCAGGGCTCCCTCGGCGCCGGTTCGGCGGGCGCTCTCGGTTCGACGGGCGGGGGCACGCTCGACACCGGATTCCTCCCGGTGGCACCCAACACCGCGGACGCCGTCGTCGTACCGGCCGGGTACTCGAGCCACGTGGTGATCCGCTGGGGCGACCCGGTGATCCCCGGCGCCCCCGCCTTCGACTTCGAGAACCAGACCGCCGCCGCGCAGTCCCTGCAGTACGGCTACAACTGCGACCTCGCGGTGCTGTACCCCATGGACGATCGGGACAGCCGGTTCCTCCTGATCGTCAACCACGAGTACACGACCGAGCCCACGATGTTCCGCGGGTACGATTCCGCCGCTCCCACCCGCGAGCAAGTGGAGACCGCGTGGGCCGCCCACGGGATGACCGTGGTCGAGCTCACCAGCCGCGCAGGCGACGGTGGGCTCGATCCCGTGATGGGCTCCTACAACCGCCGCATCACCGCGACGACGCCGTTCGAGTTGCGCGGCCCGGCCGTCGGCCCGCTCACCCGCACCACCGCAGACCCGACCGGGACCCGCGTGCTGGGAACGCTCAACAACTGCGCAGGCGGCCACACCCCCTGGGGGACCGTGCTCTCCGGCGAGGAGAACTTCAACCAGTACTTCGGCACGACCGGCTCAGTGACCGACCCGGCCCGGGTGGAGGCCCTCCGGCGCTACGGCGTGTCGATCACCGAGTCCGGTCGCAAGTGGGAGCGCTTCGACAGCCGCTTCGACCTGGCCGCCGAGCCCAACGAGGTCAACCGCTTCGGCTACGTCGTCGAGCTCGATCCCTGGAACCCGGACTCCACGCCCGTCAAGCACTCGGCGCTCGGCCGGTTCAAGCACGAGGGCGGGACCGTCCACGTGACCAACGACGGGACCGTCGTCATCTATTCGGGCGACGACGAGCGATTCGACTACCTGTACAAGTTCGTCTCCAGCCGGAAGATGGTGCCGGGGCGGAACGCGGCGGCGCGGGCCCAGAACATGAGGATCCTCGACGAGGGGACCCTCTACGTGGCCACCTTCACCGGAAACTCCCCGGAGTCCGAGATCGACGGGTCGGGCGCGCTCCCCTCGGACGGCGCGTTCGACGGGGCGGGCGGTTGGATCCCGCTCATGACCGTCGACTCCGCCGGGAACGCCGTCTCCCACGTCTCCGGCATGACCGCGGAGCAGGTCGCCGTGCACACCCGCATGGCGGGCGACGCTGTCGGGGCCACCAAGATGGACCGCCCTGAGGACGTCGAGCCCAGCCCCACGACCGGCAAGGTCTACATGGCACTGACCAATAACAGCCGCCGGACGGTCGGACAGGTCGACGAGGTCAACCCCCGGCACAACAACAAGCACGGGCAGGTCGTCGAGATCACGGACGACCACGCAGGGACGACCTTCGGGTGGAACCTCCTCCTGGTGTGCGGCGACCCCGCCGCAGCCGACACCTACTTCGGCGGCTTCGACAAGTCCAAGGTCAGCCCGATCTCCTGCCCGGACAACGTGGCGTTCGACCCGGCCGGCGGACTGTGGGTGTCCACCGACGGCAACGCCCTCGGGTTCAACGACGGTCTGTACTCGGTGGCCACCGAGGGGCCGAACCGGGGCGAGACCAAGCTGTTCCTCACCGTCCCGATCGGCGCCGAGACCTGCGGCCCACTGATCTTCGCCGACCGCGCCATCGTCAACGTCCAGCACCCGGGAGAGAAGGACGGGGCCTCGATCGAGAACCCCGCCTCCCACTGGCCCGACGGCGGGACGTCGCAGCCGCGTCCGTCGACGGTCGTGGCGTGGAAGGACGGGTTCACCGGCGGGACCGGGTCGCTTTCCGGAGGGTCGCTCCCGACGGGCTCCCTGGGTTCCTGATCGTCGGTGTGCGGGGTCCGGGCGGGCCCGGGTCGTCAGACCCGGCTCGCCGGACCCGCATACGCCACCCCGCGCTCGACGGTCGCGGCGATCGAGGCGGCGACGCCCTCCGGATCGTCCGACATCGGAACGTGCCCGTCGGCCGAGATCTCCACTCTGGCCTGCGGGAACAACCTCGAGGCGAGCGAGACCTGCCGGACCGGCAGCACCAGGTCGAACCGGCCCCACCGGATGGTGATCGGCAGCTCCTCGTCCACCGGCGCGGAGAACAGGAACGTGCGGCGATCCGCTCGGTCCAGCACGGTGTTGCTGATGATCGCCTCCCCGTCGATCGCCGCCGCCTCGGCGGGGTACCGCCACGGCCGAGCACAGAACGCGGCCATCATCACCGCACGGCCCGCCGCCCTCTCGGTCACCACGGGGATGTGTCGGCCCAGCTTGCCGGCAGCCCGGCGCAGGCTGTGGAACACGGTCATCGTGTAGCGCCACTCGGCGTCGGACCGGAAGAACCCGGCCGGTGAGAGCGCGGTGACACTGCTCGCCAGGCCACGGGCCCCCAGCTCCAGTGCGAGGAAGCCGCCGAGCGAGTTCCCGACGACGTGGGGGCGCTCCCCGTCCGGCACGACCTCCGCGATGAGCTCGCCCAGCTGGTCGATCATGTACTCGAGCACGTCACCCGCGTCGGGGAGATCCGCCGACTCCCCGTGTCCGGGCAGGTCCACCACCACCACCCGGTACCGGTCCGCCAGCAGCGGGACGACCGGGTCCCACGCGTGCGCACGGTGACAGACACCGTGCATGAGGATGATCGTGGGACCGGAACCGGTGACCTGGTGATACAAATCCATTCCGAGAGTATCCCTCACGGCCCGGGATGACGCCCCATAACCGCCCCGGAACGTGCTTACATCTCCCATGCGACCGAGGGGACGAACTGGTCAGGGGGCACGGCGTGGACACTGTGACGAGCGGACTGGTGGCGAGTGAACCGGCGACGAGCGGGCCGGCGGTAGGCGGGCTCGCGGCAAGCGGACGGGTGCCGAGCGAACCCGCGACGAGCGGACTGGCGACGGAGTTCCGACCCATCCTCCTCAGACTGGACCTGCTGGTCCGGCGGCAGAACACCCAGTACGCCCTCAGCCGCGCGCAGACCTCGATCCTCTACACGCTCGCCTGCCATGGACGGTTGCGGATGAGCGACCTGGCCCGGTTGGAGAACGTCCGCGTCCCCACGACCAGCAATTCGGTGACCGTGGTGGAGAGCATGGGCTACGTGGAGCGCGTGCGGGACGAGTCGGACGGCCGGGGCGTCTGCGTGGAGCTCACGGACCTCGGTCGGGCACGGATCGACCAGGTGCTCGAGGCGCGGGACCAGGACTTCGCCGACCACCTGTCCCGCCTGTCCCCGGAACACCGGGCGATGCTGTCAGCGGCGGTCCCCGCCCTCAACGCACTCCTGGACGCCTTCGACGGGACCGCGGCCCCCCACTGACCCGGCGCGGCGTCTAGCCTCACCGGGCATGGGCACAGTCATGATCACCGGCGCCTCCCGCGGGATCGGCGCGGCCACGGCCAGGGCACTCGAGGCAGGGCACGATCTGATCCTGGTGGGCCGCGACACCGACGCGCTGGCGTCTGTCGCCCGCTCCTGCGCGTCCGCCCGGGTGGCGACCGCGGATCTGACGACGTCCGACGGGGTGTCGTCGGTCGCCGACGGGATCGCCACCCTCGACGGGGTGGTCCACTGTGCCGGGGTGGCCGAACTCGGGCGGATCGACGAGTCGGACGCCGCCCAATGGCGTCGCGCGTTCGAGATCAACGTTCTCGCGGTGGTCGAGCTCACCCGGGTGCTGCTCCCGGCGCTCCGCGCGGCCCGCGGCCACGTCGTCGTCATCAACTCCGGTGCGGGGACCACCGCCAAGCCGGGCTGGGGCTCCTACAGCGCCTCCAAGTTCGCGCTCCGCGCCGTCACCGACACGCTCCGCGGCGAGGAACCGGCCCTGCGTGTCACCTCGATCCATCCGGGCCGGGTGGACACCGACATGCAGCGGGCGATCGTCGCCGCCGAGGGTGGAACCTACGACCCGTCGGCCCACCTCAGCCCGGATTCCGTGGCTACCGCGGTGCGCCACGCCCTCGACTCGGGACCCGACGCCCACCCGACCGAAGTGGTTCTGCGACCCCGGCGCCGCTGAGATCCCCTCGACCCGGTGGGCACGCGTGCGATCCCACCGCCGGACCGGTGCGCATGTCGTAACGTCCAGCACCATGGCCGGCACCGACACCCCACTACGCATCACCGTCATCGGTGCGGGCGTGGTCGGGTGCTACCTCGGCGGCAGGCTCGCCCGCCACGCGGACGTGACCCTGGTCGGGCGCCCTCATGTGCTCGACCCGATCCGCGCGGTCGGCCTCACCGTGGAGTCCGGTGAGGGTGTGGAGGACCGCCTCCACATCCCGGCCGCCGCACTCACCCTGGCCGAGTCACCGGAGTCCGTGCGACGCTCGGACGTGGTGCTCGTGTGCACCAAGGCGGGCTCCACCGCCGCCGCCACCGCCGAGTTCGACCCGTTCCTGCGTCCGGGATCGCTGGTGGTGGGCCTGCAGAACGGACTGCACTCGGCCGATCTGATCCGCGACGGCGTGGACTCGACACCGGTGATCGCCGGGATCATCCCCTTCAACGTCGCCCGGACGGGTCCCGCCACCTACCGCCGGACCAGCAACGGTGAGATCCGGATCGCCGAACATCCCCTTGCCACCCCGCTCCAGCGGGTGATGGAGGAGGCCGGTCTCCGGGTGCGCGCGACCGACGACATCCAGGCGGTGCTGCACGGCAAGGTCCTGTTGAACCTCAACAACGCGGTTCAGGCGCTGTCCGGACTCCCCCTGCGGACCGAACTCCTCGACCGGGACCTGCGGAGATGCGTCGCGATCTGCCAGGCCGAGGCCAACCGGGTCTTCACCGCCGCCGGGGTGGTGTCCCGGGTACCCATCGCGGTGCCCGCCGGAATGCTGCCGTTCGTCATGCGGCTGCCCACGCCGGCGTTCCGCAGACTCGCCAGGGCGGTCATGCGGGTCGACGCGGACGGGACGTCCTCGATGAACGACGACCTGGTCCGCGGACGACCGACCGAGATCGACATCCTCCAGGGGGAGGTGGTGCGGATGGGCCGGTACCTCGGGGTCGAGACGCCGGCGTGTGCGCGCATGGTCGAGTTGGTCCACGAGGCCGAGCGGGCCGGACCCGACCGCCGCCAATGGACCGGCAAGGCATTACTCGCGGAACTCCAGCGGGCGCGGCGACGCGCACGACGGCTGGCGCGGCGGCAACTCTAGGAGACCGGCCGACCCGGGCCGGCACGTCAGGTCGACGTGCGCCGCAGGAGCTCGGTGTGG